>CAMIVJ010000288.1 GCA_946401765.1 uncultured bacterium
GAACTCCACACGCGAGAAGGCGTGGTGATCATCCGTGCAACGATTGGCGGCGCGGAGAATTTCACCTGGATCAATGTCCGAAAGGAACGCGACTACACGGCTGTTGTTCCACTCCTGGCCGGCGAGGTCAAGTTCTCCGATCAGAAGGCATCGCCGACGGTTTCCGGAGTGAAGGGCGAGGTCACGGTGTCGAACACATCAGATCGTCCGCGTCTCCTTGTGAGCCTCAAACTTGTGGACGCGAAGGGCCGCCGCGTGTTGCCCGTCCACTGGTCGGACAACTTCTTCTCGCTCCTTCCGGGCGAGCGGCGGCGCGTCGCCTTCGAGGCGACGGATGTGGAGAAGAACCTTCGCGCAGGCGTGCGCGTGGTGCAGCGCGAGACGAAGCTCCGTGCGCCTGGCGAACTGCCGGACTGGGCGTTTGGTCCGTTCGTGCGTCCCAGAGGCGTCAATCCCGTGATTTCTCCGAACAAGGAAACTGTCTTCGACTGTCCGATGCGCAAGCGCCCGATCAAGTGGGAGGAAAGCGACACGTTCAACCCGGCGGCGGCGGTGAAGGACGGAAAGATCGTGGTGCTCTACCGCGCCGAGGACAATACGGCGCAGGGAATCGGCAGCAGAACGTCCCGCCTCGGCTATGCGGAGACCACGGATGGCTTCACGATGAAGCGCGACCCCGCTCCGGTCATGTTCCCATGCGAGGATGAACAGAAGGAATACGACTGGATGGGCGGTTGCGAGGATCCGCGCATCGCGATGACGGAGGATGGCCTCTACGTGATGACATACACGTCGTGGAACAGGAAGGTCGCGCGCCTGTGCGTTGCGACGTCGCGCGACCTGAAGCACTGGAAGAAGCATGGTCCGGCGTTCGCGCGGCTCGAGGGCGAGCGTGGCCTCATGCGCGGCTGCAAGTCCGGCGCAATACTCCAGAAGCGCGACGAGCGCGATCCTTCCCGCTGGGTGATCGCCAAGATCGACGGGCGGTACATCATGTACTGGGGCGAGGGCGCTGTGAACGTGGCGACGAGCGAAAATCTCGTGGACTGGCAGAACACTGGCTCGGTCATGACGCCGCGCGCAGGCTTCTTCGACAGTTCGCTCACCGAAGTCGGCCCGGCGGCGCTTCTCACGGAGAAGGGGATTGTAGTATTCTACAACGGCAAGAACTCAAACGGCGACAATGCGGATGCGCGCTATCCGCGTGGAGTGTACTGCGGCGGACAGGCGCTGTTCGACAGGAAGGAACCCAGAAAGTTCCTTGATCGGCTGGACGTTCCGTATTTCAAGCCGGAAGCGGACTTCGAGAAGACGGGCCAGTACAGGGACGGCACCGTCTTCACCGAGGGTCTCGTCTTCTTCAAGGGCAAGTGGCATTTGTACTATGGCTGTGCCGACTCTTTCGTCGGCTACGCCGTGTGGGAGCCCAAATGAAAGCGAAGACATTGACGACAGTTGCCCTTGGGAGTGCGGCCATCCTCGGGGCGGGAACGCTTCTGGCCTCTCCCTTCTCGCCGCAGGAGGGAACCGTGGCGTCGGTCGAGCGTCCTTTCCGCGACGAGACGTGTCTCAACGGAAGATGGCGGTTCCAGCCTGTGCCTCTGCCTGCGGGATACCAGTTCGAGAAGGGCATCGTGCCTGAGCTGCCGCTGCCTGCGCCTGACAAGTGGGAGGCCGTTCCGCTGAAGGTGCCGTCGCCCTGGAACGTCAACTCCTGGGGCTGCGGCACGGACGTCGGCGCAGGGACGAAGCGTCCGTACGATCCCGACTCGCTCTACTATCCGAGCTATCCCGAGAGCTGGCGCCATGTGCGCATGGGCTGGCTTTCGCGGACCTTTACTCTCAAGACGGCGCCGCGCGCCGACCAGCGGATCATTCTCCATTTCGAGTCCGTTGCCGGTGATTGCCGAGTGCGGGTAAACGGACGCGACGCCGGTGTGCACTTCGACAAGTACCTGCCGTTCGACCTCGACGTGACCGACTTGGTGAGGCAGGGCGCGAACGAGATTGAGGTCGGCATCCGCGATCACAAGCTCTTCAACCGGCGCGAGAGCGACTACACGAAGATGGTCCAGCCCTATCCCGCCGGATCGAACACCGATGGGCTGGTCGGGCTCTGGCAGGACGTCTCTCTCGTCACAGTGCCTGCCATGCGCGTGGCCGATGTCTTCGTGAAACCAGAGGTGTCGGACGACCGCCTGACGCTCGAGCTTAGGCTCCGCAACGATTCGACGACGGCGCGTACGGCACGCCCATCCGCAGACGTCTTCCGATGGATCAACGAAGCATCCGGCGATCCGATGCGGGCCGAGGCGCCGAAGTGGAGGCTCGGCGCGAAGGCGCTTTCGTTCCGTGGCGCGAAGGTGACCGTGCCTGCGCGGGGCGAGGTGACAGTGACGCTTGCGGCCCGCGTTGGGGACCGCCTGAAGAAGTGGACTCCAGACGCGCCGAACCTTTCGGCGGCGGTCGTCTCGCTCGGGACGGACTCTGGACCGGTCGATCGCAAATACGTGCGCTTCGGCTGGCGCGAGTTCACGATCCGGGATCGCGATCTTCTTCTCAACGGAGAGCGCATAGAGCTGAAGGCCGACATCCTGCATCCGTTCGGCGCGTATTCGTTCTCCTCGCGGTTCGTCCGCGCGTGGTACACGATGATCAAAGACATGCACGGCAATGCGGTGCGTCCGCACGCGCAGATCTATCCTCGCTGCTATCTCGACCTGGCGGACGAGATGGGGCTATGCGTGCTGGACGAGACAGCAGTCTTCGGCTCGTCCATCAACTCCAACTTCAAGATGGAGGAGTTCTGGACGCGCTGGATCGAACACTACCGCGGGCTCGTGATGCGCGACCGCAACCACCCCTCGGTGTTCGGCTGGAGCGTTGGCAATGAGATGTTCGCCATTGCGCTTCTCAACAAGATTCCCGAGGGCCCAGAAAAAACGGCCTGGTACGATCGCATCGCCGACATCGGCCTCATGGCGCGAACATGGGATCCCACGCGCGCGTTCATCACCTGCGACGGCGACGAAGACCTCGGCGGAAAGCTCCCGACGTGGAGCAAGCATTTCGGGCACCACCCGAGGGACGTCGAGAGGGAGTGCAAGGGCGTAAGGAAGCCGCTTGTTGTCGGCGAGAACGGCGGCACCTACTATGCGCGCCCCGCCGACCTCTACAGGCTAGGCGCCGAGGCGGCGTACCGCGACTACGCAGGGCGCAACGACGCGCTCGGCACGGATGTCTACTCGAACTACGTATGCATGGCTCGTGGACGCCTCGCATATTGGTCGGCGAGCGAGACGGCCTGGTTCGGGCTCGAGCCGCTCCCGCTCGGCTACACAGACCACTCGCGCCTTCCCGGTCGGGCGGACGGCATCCGCTTCGCCGACGTGCCAGACGGTACATGGGGTCCGCAGATCGAGCGTATGCCGCCATATGTGACGACCTTCAACCCAGGCTTCGACCCGGCGCTGCCGCTCTACCGTCCGCTGGCGATGTTCCACGCCCACAAGGCGGCGATGGATCCGCGCGGTCCGCAGCCCTGCGCCTGGGACCGCTATCCTGCGCGTCCCGTCCGCCCCGCGCCGCCGAAGGACGTCAAGCCGGGCGTCAACCGGCTCGTTTTCGTATCCAGCTCCGACGAGCTCGCGGAGGCAAACCGCATCACGGGCGGAAAGTTGTCTTTGACCGACCGCCCGGCGACGCAGCTCGTGCGCGGATCAGAGACAGATCCCGCCGTTGCGTCGTTTACAGTCGATGAACTCTACTTTGCCGAGGCGGGCGAAAAGAATGAGCAGCGGCAAGTCGCCCGGCACGGTTTTGACCATACGGACGGCGGCGAAGTGCTGCTGACCGCGGCGAACACCGACTGGTCGCTCTTCAACCGGCGCCCAGAGAACGCGAAGGTCGCGGCGATCACCTGCTACGAGCAGCTCAAGAAGCCTGCAGGCGCGGTGCTTGTTGCGTATCCGGCCGGCAAAGGGCGCGTCTTCGTGACGACTGTCGAGCGAAATCCGCAGACGGTGCGCGGGCGACACTTCCTGAGGCGGCTGTGCGCCAATATCGGCGTGCCGGTGCCTTTCGACGAAGCCGCCGGAGAGCATGGCAAATCGCATGAGCACGACCTGCTTCTCGACGGACCGAAGGATTGACAACGCAGGGAAAAGGGGTGGGCGCTACATGCGGCGGCCGCGCGGCGCGCACGTTGTTGCTTCGCGAGACCTGGAGTTGGAAGTCACGATTCGGGGAAGCGGCACTCTTGCCGCTTCTGCACTGGCGCGTCATTGTGAAGCGACAGGAGTGTCGCTTCCCCGAGTATGGCGAGCTGCGGCTGATGAGACCAACGGGACATGTGGGACGAACGGGGCAGTGGGAAGCGCGCGGGGACTGTCCCCAGCGAGTTCGGGGAAGCGGCACTCTTGCCGCTTCTGCACTGGCGCGTCATTGTGAAGCGAC
>CAMIVJ010000289.1 GCA_946401765.1 uncultured bacterium
ACGCGGCCGAGGAAGCAGACATTGTAGTTGTAGCCGGTCATGCGGTTGCCGTCCCAGTTGTCGCTACGCTCCTGCCGGCACTTGGGGCAGCACATCACGTCGTCCATGCGCCAAGAGCCGAACATCTCGCCGCACTGCCATCCCTTGTCCGCACCGGCGAGGCGGCGGAAGTCCCAGCAGAACGACGCATATTCGCTCCAGGACGATATTCCATGCAGTTCCGGACGCTCCCTTGGATACAGGATCTGCGCAAGCTCGCCTTTGCAGTACGACTCGTCATGCGTGGAAGGCTCGATCATTCCCCATGGGAGCACCCCCTCCCTTCGCGAGTACTCGAAGCACACAAGCGCCAGCTGCCGCAGATTCGACCGGCAGCCGGCGTCAAGCGCCTCCTCCTTCGCATCCATCGCAGCAGGCACCAGCAGTGCGGCAAGCAGCACGATCATGCCCACCACTATCATCAGCTCGACGAATGTGAAGCCGCGCCGCATCACTCCAATTCCAACGCCAGTTTGAAGAACCTTCCTTCGACAGAGGCCGGCAGCGAGAAGGTGTTTAGCCATGTTCCGTCGGCCTGCCTTTCGGACGAAACAAACGTCGGCACGGCGGAAGTCCATTCAGCACCGAGGGTATCGGCCTTCTTCACCACAAGCCCCTTCGGAGTTCCGGTGAACTGGGCGGGCGAACGGATGCCGAAGACATGCTCCGTCTTGCCGGGCGCGAACAACTCAAGCTTGAACTGCACATTCGCCGGAACCGCGTCCACAGGCCCCACTCCATACAGGTAGTTGAGGCCGTTTGGCAGTCCGTTCGCCGCAAGCGCATCTGGCGTCGCCTTCCAGGCCGTTGCCCAGTCCGTATAGCTGCGCTCGCGCCACAGTTCGTAGCCCGATGCAGGCGCGACGTCCGCCACGGCGTCGATCTCTGGCTCCGTGAAGCCGAAGTCGCCGTCGTCGTTCGGCTCCTCGGAATACGCGCAGGAGATCTTCACATAGCGGAACCACTTGCGCCCCTTCGCGTCGACGGGCAGGCCTTCAACATCCGCAAGGTCGTATCCTGCGCCTCCCGCAGAGCCGTTGTAGCGCTGGCACAGCTCGGCGAGCGTGAGGCCCGCGCAGTCGGAGAAGTCGATGCGCGGATCCACGGGGAAAGTCGCATCGGTCTTCGCACCCCACCATCTGTTGCCGTCGTAGAGCGAGGCGTCGGCGTTGGCAGGATCGTAGCGGTGGCCTAGCGTGGGCGCGAAGCCATCGCCCGTGCGCCACTTCGAGCTCGTGTACCACGGGCCGTCCTTGCTCTGCGCCACCTCGATGACTGACTCTTCGGGGAAGCCCCCGCCCGTAAGCCGGCATTGCGCGGGGTCGTCGAGCGCAGTCATGCCAGTTGAGGACGTCTTCGTGCAGCCGGAGTTGCCGAACACGATGAAGTCCACTCCGAACGGATTATCGGGGTCGTCCACAACGTCATGGTCGAATGCAATCGTCACGAATCCAGGCTCTTCGTCGTCGGGCGAGACGAGCGAGAGGTGCAACCCCTTCGCGTATGCCGGCACCACGGGGTTTGCCACGCCGCCGTACACGTCCGACGCGACGCCGCCCATGCTCCCCGAATAGAGCGGCACGAAGCGGGCCGGCTCGCCCAGTACGTTCTCAGGGTTCTTGAACCACGGGTGCGTGGCCCCGGTGGAGCATTCCACCACCTCCGCGCCAAAGGGCGATTCGGCTGCGGCGGACATCACGCCCACCGCAACCAGTGCAATCAATGCATGAGACCTGCGCACTTAACGGCTCCCTTCGCTATTTGCGCACCGCAGGGCCTCCCGGCTCGGGTGCTTCGTACTTGAACTTGATTATATCGCAGAACGCCGGGCATGGAACGGTGATGGTTTTGTTGCCATCCTTCACCTTGACGGTCGCAGGAGGTGCGTATGCAATCGCGAACGGCGAACGGATATCCGCGGCGTCCTCATGCAGCAGCGGCGTGCTGCCCTTGACCGAACGGCCGTTCGCCAGAGTGCCGGCGAATGCGACGACTCCAGAATTCTGCACCTTAAGCGTGAGAACGTCGCCTTCTTCCGTCGCATACTGGTAGGTGCCCGTCCAGTTCGCGGACAGTTCGTTCTTGGCAGCCTTGGAATCTGCCCAGATCACGCGATGTGCGCCATACTCGGCATCGCCAAACGTCCCTGTCACCGTAGAGGTGTTCCATGTGCCGTTGGTAGGGACGTTCACCATGAAGGAGAACTCGCGGTATGATGCGGTCCTCCCTGCGCCGACATGCCTGGCCTCTCCGGCAAGCGAGAGAGAGGTCTTGCCGTCGACGGTCTTGAAAGTGTCGTATCCCGAGGCGGAGAAAGTCCAGTTGGTGCCGCCAAGCTCGACCTTTCCTGATATCTTCCCCGTCTTGCCGACTGTAAGCGTTGCGAATCCGGGTTCGACGTCCTGCTGTTCGGCGAGTCCAACGAACGATCCCGCAGCCCACTCAGGCAGCGGCAGCACGTTGATCGTGATCGGCAGCGTGCGCTTTTCCGACGCATTGCCAACCACGACCTGCGCGTTGAACGTGCCGGCCTTGGTGGGCACGCCGGTTATCTCTCCCGTGGTCTTGGATACGGACACGCCAGAGGGGAACGACTTCGCGGCATAGCTCGGCAGCGAGAAGGAGCTGCACGAAACGGCCGATTCCACGCGCACGCCAACCATCATCGTGAGAGTTCCCGTTTCGTCGGCGCCATTGCATACAAGGTCGGAAACAGGATCGGTCTCGGCGCCCTTCACGACGAACTTCGCCACGAGATACCGCACGTCGGGTATGCGGACCTTCACTGATGGTGTGCGGTGGTCGAGCTGTCCAACGTCGGCAGGGACGGTGCATGCGGCATCAGCAAACCAGCCGGCGAACACATGCCCCTTGTCAGGGGACGCGCTGGCGGTCACGACCTTGCCCATTGCATACACGCCCGTACCCTTGACGGTTCCGCCGCCGTCAGCAACGACGAGCGTAAGCGGATAGAACTGCGTATATGCAAGCTCCGGCACCTCCACGGACGGATCCTCCTCCCCGACGACAAGCTTGAGAGCCTGTGTCATCTGATAGCCCGAAGCGTTCTTTGCCGTAACCGTGAGGATGTATGTGCCGTCGCTCTTCGGCGTTCCTCCGAAGCTGAGGTCTGAGGCATTGAACTTCATACCGGACGGCAGTCCCTTCACCGAAGCCGTCACGTACGAAAGCGAATCGTCACGGAGAAAGAGACTGGCAACAGGAACGCCTGCCTCAAGAGGCTGGTCGCCCTCAAGCCATAGCTTTGACAATCCATCAGAGTCGATCGGCGCGAATACTGCAGCAGGCTCTTCAAACTCGGCGGGCACCTTGAACTTCAGCGTCGGATTGCGCAGTGCGTTTGCGGAAAGTCCAAGCGCATCGACGACATCCCCCTCCCAGTGGCTGAACACGCTTCCAGAGGCGGCGACGGCCTTCCATGAGGCAGTCTGCCCGACCTTGGCATTGGACTTCTTGATCTCGCCCACGCCGGAGAGATTGAGCGACGCAGAGCGCGCCGGCTCGGCGGCATCGAGATCAACAAGGTATTCACCTTCGTTGTAGGCGAATATCACCCACGTGCCGGGCTGGAGCGGCTGCTCGTCCACTCCCAGAGACGCATACTGGTATGCTGAAGCTCCAAGATGGTAATATGCGTCAGGTTCAGTGAGAAGAGTGAAGTAGTGGTATATCCAGGTGTTCCAGTCGTCAGGATCCACGTAGTCCGTAAGGTAAGGGGCAATCCATGCCGACTCATCCGACGCCGTGTAGTTCGCCCAGTCATACGAAACGCCGCCCACATCGCCGGCATCATAGCCAAACGTGTCCAGAAATGTGTAGCCGCCCATTGAAGCGTAGTGAGGAACGAGCCTCTTGTCGGCGGCCGAGATGTCGGCAAGCACCTTCTTGACCGTAGGTGCCTCGCCGTTCCAGCGATAGCCCCAGGCGCGCGTCTTGCCGACGCCCCACGACACTACGACGCCGGCCTCGTTGGTGCCATGCCCGATCCACAGTTCGTTGTCTGCTAACCTGTACGTGCGCGCTGCAGCGACAGGCGTCTTCTCAGGCGCGAACTCGTCGATGATGTATGACCAGCCGGTCATCTCCATAGAATAGGCCGCAAAGCGCTGCGCCAGCCACTGTCCGTTGACGGGGAACACGCCCGTGGTGACGGCGTCGGTGCGTCTCCATTCGAGGTCTTCGAACGTCTTGCCCGTCGCATACGCCGCCGCCCAGTCGTCGCCGACCATGTACATGTTTGGCTCTTCGATCTCGTCGTCGTCGTACTCGCTGTCGTCGTAGTCGTACCACGGCTGCGGGAAAAGATCGTCCTTGTCGCTCTTTGTGTACGTCTTTCCGGTATGGAACGTGCCGCCGTCGTCGTCCACGTCGTAGCCGAATCCGCTCACCCA
>CAMIVJ010000290.1 GCA_946401765.1 uncultured bacterium
CGCGCAGCCTCGTCTGGATAGCGGCGATCTCGCGGCCGCGGCCGCGTTCGTAGTCACCGTCGGCCACGGTTCTAGAGCATCTCCCGCGCCTTGGCGTACACGTTGTCCACGGTGAAGCCGAACTGCTCGGCGAGCTCCTTGTACGGACCGGACGCGCCGAACGTGTCGAGCGTTACGTAGCGGGTGGTGGCGGAGTTCATGGAGAACTTCTCCCAGCCGAACGAGACGCCCGCCTCCACGATCACGCGCTTCGCGCACGTGCCGGGAATCACGCTCTCGCGGTAGCCAAGCGGCTGGCGGTCGAAGAGCGCGCGGCACGGCATTGAGACAACGCGCGCGTTGCGCCCCGTCTCGGCGAGGCGCTTCGCGGCCTCGATGCATATCGCCACCTCGCTGCCTGATGCGATGAACATCACGTCGGGCATCGGGCTCGACTCCCAGATCACGTAGCCGCCCTTCGCCACCTTTTCGGGCGTGACCCCCTCGAGCACGGGGAGGTTCTGCCGGCTTGTGAGAATGCAGCTGGGCGCATCCTTGCACTGGAGCATCGCGAGGAGGCTCGCGGCGGTCTCGTTGGCGTCTGCAGGACGGAACGCGAAGAAGTTCGGAATCGTGCGCAGCATGGCGATCTGCTCAACTGGCTCGTGCGTGGGGCCATCCTCGCCCACGTAGAACGAGTCGTGCGAGAACACCCACATGGACGGAATGCCCATGAGCGCGGCGAGGCGGATTGCGGGCTTGCAGTAGTCGCTGAAGACGGCGAACGTGGCGCCGAACGCGCGGTAGCCTCCGTGCGCCTGGATGCCGTTCACGATTGCGCTCATGCCGAGCTCGCGCACGCCCCAGTGGAAGTTGCGTCCGGAGAAATCTTCAGCGGAAACCCACCCGAATGGCTTGAGGTTCGTCTTGTTGGAGGGCTCGAGGTCGGCGGAGCCGCCAACGAGGAACGGCACTTCGGGGGCGATGGCGCAGAGGGCCGTGCCGCATGCGGCGCGCGTGGCCACGGGCTTCGCTGGGTCGAAGGCGGGAAGCTTCGCGGCGAGGTCCTTGGGAATTGAGCCGCGCTGGGCGGTTTCGCGCGCGGCGGCGAGCTCGGCGTTGGCGGCGCTCCAGTCCTTGAGCGTCTTGCGCCAACGCAGGTTCATGCGGTGGCATGCGGCGCCGCGGTCGTCGAAGAAATCGTACACGTCGCCAGGCACGTCGAAGAACTTCTCGGGGTCGAAGCCGAGCGCGCTCTTTAGGCCGGCGAGCTCTTCGGCGCCAACGGGCGCGCCGTGCACCGCGCTTGTGTCGTGCTTGTTGGGGCAGCCCTGGCCGATGTGGGTCTTCGCGATCACGAGCGTCGGCTGGCCTTCCACCTTAATGGCGCGGCGGAGCACGCGGTCGATGGCGTCGAAGTCGTGCCCGTCGCACTCGAACACCTTCCAGCCATACGCCTCGAAGCGTTTGCGCGTATCATCGGCGAAGGCGAGATCGGCGGTGCCCTCGATTGTGATGTTGTTGGAGTCGTAGATGAGGCAGAGCCTGTCGAGCTTGAGGCGGCCGGCGAGGGAGCATGCCTCGTGGGAGATGCCCTCCTCCATGTCGCCGTCGCCGCAGAGGCACCAGGTGCGGTGGTCAGAGACGGGAAGTCCCTCTTTGTTCCAGCGGGCGGCGTCCATGCGCTCGGCGATCGCCATGCCCACGGCCATTGCCACGCCCTGGCCGAGCGGACCCGTGGTCACCTCGACGCCGGGGCAGAGTCCGCGCTCGGGATGACCGGCGCAGCGCGAGCCGACCTGGCGGAAGGCCTTGAGCTCGTCGAGCTTGAGGTCGCCCGTGCCGCTCAGGTGCAGCAGGGAATAGACGAGCGACGATCCGTGGCCGCCGGAGAACACTAGGCGGTCGCGGTCGGCCCAAGATGGATCCTTCGGGTCGAACTTGAGGAACTTGAGCCAAAGGGAGGCAGCCACGTCGGCGAGGCCGAGGGCAACGCCTGGATGTCCGCTTGCGGCCTTCTCCACCATGTCTGCCGCGAGGCAGCGGATGGTGTTGGCGGCAAGCTTCAGCTGGTCGTTAGTGTACTTCATGTCGTCTCCTTCCAAATGCAGAACATACTCGCCCGCCCCCGGAATGGGGCGAGACCAATGAAAGAGTATATCATAATACGGGCGAATGGGGCAATGCCGCGCGAAAAAAAGCTTAAACTTCCCGCCCTCTTCGTTCCATCCACTGAATTTGTGATATAATTTCCATTGTCATGACAACCAACAGACGTGAATTCATCTCAAATGCGGCCGGCGCGCTCGCACTCGGCACGCTCCCCGCAACTGCCGCCGCCGTGCGGCAGGAACCACGCTTCATCTGGTCGTATCTCGTCCACTTCGGCGTGAACTCGTGGAAGGACATTCCGCTCGAGACCCAGGACCCGACCTTGCCGGAGAAGTGGCTGACTCGCTGCTGCGCCGATCATGTCCGCTTCGATGAGCCGTCGTGGCGGCGTCTTTCTGACGCCCTGGCCAAGGCAGGCTGCAACCAGATCATCATAGACCTCGCGGAGATCGTGGTCTATCCAAGCCACCCCGAGCTCGCCGTCAAGGGGAGCTGGAGCGTGGATCGCCTCCGCGCCGAAATCGCCCGTCTGCGCGGCATGGGCTTCGAGGTGATTCCCAAGATGAACTTCTCCGCCTGCCACGACACCTGGCTCAAGGAATACCACCGCATGGTCTCCACGCCGAAATACTACCAGGTCTGCGAGGATCTCATCAAGGACGTCGCGGAGATGTTCGACCATCCTCGCTTCTTCCACCTCGGCTACGACGAGGAGACGGCGAACCACCAGTCCCAGCACCTGTTCGCGGTCTGCCGCCAGGGCGAACTGTGGTGGCACGACTTCCTGTGGTTCGCGAAGATCACGGAGAAGACAGGGTGCCGTCCATGGATCTGGAGCGACTACGTGTGGCACCACAAGGACGAGTTCCTCGCGCGCATGCCCAAGAGCGTGCTGCAGTCAAACTGGTACTACGGCAGCAATTTCGACGTCGAGAATATGGGCGACCGGGCCAAGTACGTCGCGGCATACGAATGGCTGGACAAGGCGGGGTTCGACCAGGTGCCGACCGGCTCCAACTTCAGCAGCGACGTCAACTTCGCCGGCACGGTCAAGTTCTGCGACGCACACTGCCGCCCAGAATTGCTCAAGGGATACATGATGGCGCCCTGGACGCGCACGTTCGCGATCCACGAGGAGAAGTCTATGCAGGCCATCGCGCAGATGGCGGCCGTAATCAAGAATCGCGGTTAAACTCCGCCCAACCTCAAATGACGGGGTGTCACCATCGCGTTTTCTCCGCAGGCCATTCGATGCGTTCGAGACGATAAGCCATGTCCGGCGTGACGATTATGCGCGGCGAGGCGGGATCGTCGGGAATCCAAAGCGCAAGCGCAAGCGGATAGAAGCGCTTGAGAAAGGCGGAGCCCGCCTCGGGACCCAGCACGAAAAGCGTGGTGGAAAGACCGTCCGCCAGCATCGCCCCGTATTCGCGCGGCGTCACCACCGTAACGCCGGCGATTCCGCTCACGTGCTCGCCGGTGCGCCCGTCGAGGATGTGCGAAAGGCGTTTGCCGTCCTTCTCGACAAAGCGTTCGTAGTTGCCGCTTGTGGCAACGGACTCTCCACCAACGAGCGTGATCACGGCGCATATCTCCGGTTGTGACGCGTCAACGCCCCTGAACGGATTGCGAACGCCCGTACGCCACTCGCCCGCCCCCACGGCGCGCAGATTGCCTCCAAGGTCCAGCAGAAAGGAGAAGTATCGCCCGCCCATTGCGCGCTCCACCTCCTCCGCCGCCATGTCAACGGCAAAGCCCTTTGCTATCGCGCCAAGGTCGAAACGCGAATACCTGCCGCGGCCCATTCCAAGGGCGCGCAGCTTCTCGCCGATGCGCGGATTGAACGCGCCGCCGCTCTCCTCCGCCAGGCGCAACGCCGCCTTGTAGCAGGGCCTCACCTCGGGAGAGGCCGCCTCCGTCCAGTTGGTGCATCCTGCGGCGGAAAGGCGGCTCAGTTCGCTTTCGGGATTCCATGCGGAAAGAAGTTTCTCTACGCGCGAATAGGACGCCTGCACGCGCGCGTACAGTTCTCCGAACTCGAGCTCGTCAACATGTTTGCGCGACGTCATCTGCGCCACGGTGCCCATCACCGGCCAGCGCATTGCCTGCGGCCCCTCTTCGTCTTCTCGGTCAAAACACAGGTGGAGAATGGCAATTTCGGCGGCAATCGCCGCCGAAATCACCGCCGCATAGATCGCGGCCTTCTTGAAGCCGGGCCTCACTTGCTCTTGGCGCGGTATTCGTCGAGCTGCTTCTTGGCGCAGTTCGTGGTGACGGTCTGTGAGCCGCGCTCGAACGCGAGAAGCGAGTCGCTGAGCTTGTCGACCGTCCAAACGT
>CAMIVJ010000291.1 GCA_946401765.1 uncultured bacterium
ATCGAGGACGACATCGGGGAACTCAGCGAAGAAATGAAGAAGTTCATGGGGATATCTATTCGCCGGGCGGCAGAGAGACCTTGACCTTGAAGAAGCGGTCGGCGGAGTTAGTGGGGGAATGCCAGTCGCCCGCGGCGAGATCGGCGCAGCCCCACACCGTGTAGATGCGCCTGTCGCCGAGGTCTGGCGTCCAGCGAAGCCGCACAGCGCCTTCTTCCTCCGGCACGATCTCCACGATGCGCAGCGTCGCGTTCGTGCCGGCAGGATCCGGATTGGTGCCCGCCACCCAGTCGTGCCAAAGCGGCGTAGCCTTGCCCCACGCGCTCGGCGTGTTGGTGACTGCCGCAGTGAGCCGCTCGGCCGAGGCGTAGCCGAAGGTGGGGTCCGCGCCCACAAGCGCCGCACGCACCCATTCGAGCGGCAGGGAAGGCGCTTCGCCGAGCACGCCGCTTTCGGCGTCGGGATCCCAGGTGGACTGGTTCGTCTGCCTCGGTCCCCGCAGGGATTCGATCAACCCGGGCACCGTCTCGAACTGCGCATCAAGCCACCCTATGCGAGCGTTGAAGAAATTCCGCAGCACCGTCACGTCCTGCGCGAAATTCCGTGAGCGCAGCCAGCGCGCGTCGTTCGCCGCGCACGCCTCGGCGAGATACGCCTCGTACCGGTCGATCAGTCCCCCTTCCCTGAACGCCTCGATATACGCTTCACGTACCTCCCAGTAGCGCTTCTGCAGCTTCGTGCAGAAATAGAAGTCGCTGCCCCACTCCTTGAACATCGAGTATTCCTTCGAGCCCGAAACTCCGCTCGCGCAGTACCATGACCTCGGCGCACCGCCCGTGTTGTCCTGCGCGATCGACCCCATTCCCCAGTCGAAGTCCCACACCGGCCCCCACGTCAGCTTCCCTCCGCGGTCGAGATACGCGAACCTGCTTTTGATGCAGCCGTCCGCGAAAAGCTCCTCCACGAGGAAGAAATGCACCATCGAATCCACGTCGCAGTATTCGCTGTAGTGCCTGCCCTCCTTCGAACGGCGGTCCGCCGAAGTGCAGGCGTCCCAGTAGTTCTGCAGAAAGTCCTTGCAGTACTGGAGCATCGCGGGATTGGTGTAGAGATATTCGGGAGAGTTTACCATCGTGGGCAGCGAGAGATAGCCCGACTTCGTGGTGAACTTTGTGAGCTCGTCCATCTCGGAGGAGAACTCGAATAGATAGCCGCCCGAGATGTCCTCGAGCTCGGGATCGATTCCGGAGAGGTCGGCCTTGTCCACCACCGCGTCCTCCCAGTCGAATATCTCCACGCGCCCGGACCCCACCCGCACGTGCTCGCAGAACTGGTAGGTGCCCGTGAACTCGCCGTTCAGCACGCACTGCACCCAGGTGGAGTCCATGCCCAGCGAGCCTATCTCGTTCGCGAAGTCGTATGCGAGCTTGTTGCGCATCTGCGCGATGTCGTTGTAGTTCGCGAGCATCACCCAGTGCTTGCTCTTGCCCATGCCGAACATGTTCGTCTTGTCGTCGAGCTTGATCTTGTATGGCTTCTTCGGATACGTGGATGTGGTGTTGCCGCGCACCTTCACCACGCCCGTGCCCTCGTACTGGTGCTTCCACTCGTCGTTGCCCTGCACGAAGATGGCGGCGGGATGCTCCACCTTCTTCACGGTGGGCGTTACGCCGCCCTCAGTGTCGATGTAGAAGACGGGCAGCTTCGAGAAGTAGAACTCCTTGCGGTAGGATTCTCCGCCGCCCGCATACACGACGAGCCGCAGCCAGTGCTCGTAGTCGTCCACCGTTGGCGTGTATTCCGCCGCAGTCGAGATCGGCGTGCCGCCCCAGCGCTTGTTCCACGGCGCGCGCTGCCACACGAAAGAGCATTCCGGATGCAGTCCGAAGAGGGACGGCACCTCGACGGAAAGCGCGTGGCCCACGCGCGGACGGTTCGTCTTGAGCTTCATCGCCGTCATGCACAGTTCGCCGCCCACCACGTTTGTCGCGCCCTCCTCGAACTCCACCGCGAAGTCCTTCACCCCCGCCGTCGCGCCGCGGTACGTGAGCGCCACCGTGCCCGAGATCCTCGCAAAGTCGCCCGCCTCCGAAGGGAACGCGTCAGCCGGCTCGCCGCCCGGCTCGAGCGACCAGTTGGCGGACTCCTCCCAGTTGCCCGCCTCGCCGCCGATCCAGTGATATACCCTGTACTCGCGCGCGTCCGGCTCGTCGCCGCCCGTAAACGCGCCGAACTTGCCCACTCCGGAGAACGCCACCTTGCTCGGCGAGACTGACTCCGCAGCGCGTCCGCAGAACCACGTGCGCCCGTCACGGTCCGCGAGTCTCACATACACTCCCTGCCCGTCCTTCACGAGATAGCCCACGTACGTCGCGCCGCCCACCTGACGCGTCTCCACGCAGCCGTGGATCCACTCGCCCGCGACAGGCGCCACATTCGCGGCCGAAAGCCAGTGCCATCGGCCGTTGCCCCATCCGTAGAAGCCAGTCTCGCCCGTGGCGTCAACCGCAGGCGAGAGCGCAGCCATGCCTTCGTCGGGCGGAGGCTCGCCGCCCATGAGCGCATCGGGGCAGATCGAGAACTCGACGCGCGACGTCGTCTCCGCGCCCGCCGTGTCAGACGCGAATACGAGCGACTCTACGCTGCTGAACGCGATGGCGCCACGCGCGCCCTCAACCACGTTGGACGCCACCGCATCCGCCGCGAACGGCTCCCATCCGCCACCAGTCGCGCCCTTGTCGGTAAGCGGCTCGCCAGCCCCATATCCGTCGAACGACGCGCCAAAGCGCCCAGCCGCCGCGCATGACCACGCGGTCAGCAACAACGCCGCTAGACACCTGAACGCCATGCGGTAAAAATCAGCGGATAGAGATTACCATTCCGCTGAATACGCGCACTCCGCCCGCATCCGTCGAGAACGTGTACGGGGATCTTCCGTATGCCTTGAACTTGAGCGAGGCGAGATTTTCCGGAGGCGTCTCCCAGGTGATCACGTAGTCGCCGTTCATGAACCGGCGGCCGCGCAGATCGAGCATCACCGTGGCTCCGTCGGCAAAAGAGAGCCCAGCATCAAATTCCGAAGTGCCCTCCGCCGCAAACGGACCGGTCTTGTCGCGAAGATCGAATATCGCGCCGTCACGAAGCTTCACGCTCGGGATATCCGTTGTGGCCGTCTTGAACGTACCGAATACGGAGATCGTACCAGTCGGATTGTGGGAGATTGTCTTGGCGCCCTCCAGCAGCGTCAAGTTGCGTACGGTGGCGTCACATTGCGCACGTACATTGCCCATGAGCTCAAAGTCAACCGTCTCCGCCCACACGCTTCCGTTGGCGACGAACGAGAAGATTCCGCCTTCGGCGCACTGCGTCACGCGTATGGTGCCGTTTGTCGCGTATGTGTTCTTCAGGCGAAACGCCCTGCCGGCTCCTATGACGACTTCGAGCGTGTGCCCGCCCAAATCGAGTGTGGTCGGCGTGTTCTCGCTCGTGGTAGCGCCCGTGTTGCCGACAAGGCCAAAGGAGAATGCAGCTTCGAAGCGCGAATCAGCCGTCAGAGTCAAGGTCGGAGTTGTCCGCGACGTGTCGCCAAACTCCACGCCGCTTCCAATCTCACCCCCCGCCAGCACGAACGGGTAGCCGAAAAACGCGCCCATGGCCATGGTGAAGCGGCCTTCGGGGCCCACAGTTATCGCACCTGCATTGCCGAGAGGCGCATTGAAGCCGTAGGCGCCCTCATTCAACAGACCGGCCACGATTTCGGTGCCGCCTGAATACGTCTGCTGCGTCTTCGCAGCGGTGAACGTTCCCGCGCCTTCCTTTACGAGCTTCATATTGCCAGTCAAGGCGACCGTGTCGTTATAGATCGTCGTGGCCTCAGGCACGATGACGTGCAGCTCGCCTGTCGTACGCGAGTCGCCGTACTCTAGCTGCACCATTTCGAAGTAGCCGTCTTTTGCGTCCTGCGGCGCCGTCGCCTCAAAGCGATAGCGCTGGTAGGCGCCAGGGTTTGCGATGCCGAAACGTCGGCAGAGTGCTTCCTTGCCTATGGCCGGCACTGTGCGCGCGTCCAGCTCCGTCCAGGCAGTGCCGTCGTTGGAGCCATAGACCTTCCAATCCTTTGGCGTGCGCTTGGCGTTTGCTACGTCATCGTGCGGCCCCACATAGAGCGCATACGAGTCAACGTATGTCGCCTCTCCGAAATCGTAGTCGATCACCACCGGCAAGCTGGCATTGGCCACAAGGATGCGGCGATTGTTGTCCGTGCGGTTACGGGTGAAATTGTTGTTGAAGACGTTCGCCGCGACGCCGCCCGCAAAAGTGGTTGTGCTGGAAACGCGGCTAGCGTCGTCTGTGGTGAGGTCGAACTCGCCGCCGGTGCTTTCGCCGCCTGTGCCGTATAGGCCGTTGA
>CAMIVJ010000292.1 GCA_946401765.1 uncultured bacterium
CACGGCGCCGAACGGCAACACGAACGGCACCACCTTCTTCACCGTCTCGGGCGCACACCATGCGCTCATCGCAAGGCCCACTACGGTGCCCAGCACAAATCCGGCGAGAATCTTCGCGACAAGCGGAATCTTCTTCATGCCTCAAGCCTCCATGCCATTCACCGCGCGGCGGGAGCGCCAGCGCGCACGATCTCGAAGACGGCAGAGTCGTAGTCGCCGGCAAGGCGCACGGCGATTCCGCGCTCCATCAGCTCGCGTCCGGTGGCGCTCTCGGAAAGATTCGCGTGAAGCCGCGCGCCGCGGTTGATCTCCTTCACCGAATAGCGGGCCTCGGGGTCGAGTCCGCGAAGCTTCAGCGTCTCGGCGCGCTCGCCCTTGATTTTTAGCCCCAGCGCGAAGAGCACTGCGGCGTCCTTCGCCTCATTCGCGTACATGAGCGCGGAAAGCGGCTTCTCGTACGGCGAGACGAGGCGGTAGAGGTCGCCGCGCTGCACCACCGGACGTATCCGCTTGTAGTCCGCGACGGCGGCCTTCGAGAACGCCACCTCCTCGGGCTTGAGGTTCTTCGGGTGGAGCTCGAATCCGAGGCGGCCCGTCATCGCCACGTCGAAGCGGTACTTGAGAGGCGTCTTGCGCTTCGTCTGGTGGTTGGGCGAGTCGGTGACGTGGCAGGCCATGGCGGAGGCGGGATAGAACTGCGAGGCGCCCCACTGGATGAACACGCGGTTGTAGGGATCGGTGCGGTCGCTCGTCCAGAACTCGTCAGCGTACCTGAGCGAGCCGAAGTCCATGTGGCCTCCGCCCGACGCGCAGGCCTGCGTCATGATCTGCGGGCGCTTGGACTGCAGGCGGGCGAGCAGCTCGTAGTAGCCGATGGTGTAGTCGTACCAGAGGTTGGGCTGACGGTCGGCCGGGAGGTAAGCGGAGCCGGGGTTGTGGATGTTGGCGTTGCAGTCCCACTTCACGAACGCGAGGGAGGGAATTCCCGAATAGACCGTGTCGAGCTGTCTGAAGAGGTCGTCGCGCACCGCAGGATTAGCGAAGTCGAGCACCACCTGCGTCTTGCCGCGCCCGCAGATGAGCGGGCGCCCCTTCTCCTGCAGCACCCAATCGGGATGCGCCTCCACGAGCCAGCTGCTGGTGTTCGCCATCTCGGGCTCCACCCAGATGCCGAACTTGAGCCCGCGCTTCGCCGCCTCGTCGGCCAGGAACCCGAGTCCGCGCGGGAGCTTCGCTGAGTTGACGCACCAGTCGCCAAGGCCGGCGGTGGCCTTGTTCACCTCGTCGCGCGCGAACTTGCCGCGTCCAAACCAGCCGTCGTCGAGAACGAACATCTCTCCGCCCATCTCCTTGACGCCGTCCATCATGTCGAGAAGCGTCTGCTCGGTGAAGGAGAAGTACGAACCCTCCCAGCTGTTGAGCAGCACTGAGTGGAGCACATCGCCGTGCGGCATCAGGTGCCTGCGCGCCCAGCGGTGATACTGGCGCGAGACTTCGCCGCGGCCCTTCTCGGACCACACGAGGACGGCTTTCGGGGTGGTGAACGTCACGCCTGGGTCGAGCGTGTACGGACCGCTCGTCATGTCGACGCCGGCGAAGACGTCGATGCGCTTGCCGTTGAAGTTGCGGCGCACGCGCTTGCAAGAGGTTCCGGTCCATTCAAGCGCCACGCCAAGCACCTTGCCGCTCTCTTCGTCCACGCCGTCGCCGAACGACACCATCATCGCCGGGTTCGACTCCCATGCGTCGCGCGTGCCTGCGCACGAGGCGTAGTACGCGAACTGTCCGCTCTTAACCTCCGTCTCGCAGAGGCCAGCCTCGCAGTTGCCCTGTCCGGAAAGGGTGAGCACGCCGACCCTGTCGGCCTTCACCGGCACCTGCGCCGCGAAGCTGTCGGCCCGCATCAGCCGCACTGGCCCCTTCTCGTTGTGGCGGATCTCCACCCATGTCTCCACCGCGCCGCAGTCGTTCCACGACTTCACGTAGCGCGTCACCTCGAAGGGGTACACTTCGTCCTTCAGGCGAATGACGGTCGTCTCTGATGCGCCGTCGTCCTTCGTTTCGCGCCCCTTCTCCGCGAGGCGCAGCGTCACCGCGCCGTCGGCGTGGATCGCCTGCAGGCCAGCGTGCTTCACGATAGCCTCATAGTAGCTGCCCGTGGGCTGCCCGAAGACAAGATGATCTCCCTCGGCAAGCGACCGCGCCGTCACGCGCTCCGCCTGCGCCTGCGCCGCAGACGCGCCCGCCGCGAGAACCATCGCCGCCATTGCGAAAACCGCAATCTTTTTCATGCTTCACTGCCTCCGTCTTAGATTTGCACCAGCCCTGCAAAGGCCGATGGAAGCAGTATATCAAATCCCGATTCTCCAATCCAGCGTATTCGGGTGCTGGCGTGGCACCTATCTCAGTTGGAAATCGTGACAGGACCAAGAAGCCCAGAGCGGGCATTGTCAACGGTCGTGCGGTAACGCGTGGGAATCAGCTGATAGAAGTTGTTCAGCGTGTTGTACACCGTCACCTTCAGCGAGTTCTCGCCCTCCTTCATCTTTCCGGTCACATCGACGCGCCACGGCGGGCAGCACAACACCACTTCCTCGCTGCCGTTCAACGACACTCCGCAGCATACGCCAACGCCGCCAAGGTCGAGCGTGCGCGCCTGCCCAGCCTGCTCCTTCGTGAGCGTAAACGCCTTCTCGTACACGGCGCCGCCGGAGTAGTACGTAAGGCCATCCGCAATCCGCGCCCAGTTGCCGAGCGCAATCTTGCCCTTTCCGCACTTGAGGCGCATCGGTTCGGTGAACACCGCACCGCCCACGAAACCAGGCTCGTGCGCGACCTTCAGAGTGAGCGCGGCGACGCCCGCGTTCGCCGCGCGCGGTTTGACGCGGTAGACACGGTCACGCAGGACGCATGACTCTACCACGCCCGGCAGTGCAGTCGCCCCGCGACCGCCGTCATCTGCCAGTTCCACATCGGCCGTCGCGCCGGCAATGCTTGCGGAAAGCAGTGTTCCACGCATGCGGATCTCGATCTCCTCGCACGCGGGCGGAAGCGTGGCAGTGTACACGCCCTCCTTCACCTTGCCGCCGAACGGATCAAACGGCAGCACCGCCGGGTCTTTGTACCAGCGCATGGAAAGCGGCACCTTCGACGGCTCGCTTGCCACGTCCGTGCGCATCATCACGAGAGCGGCGCGTCCGAACTTCTCGTAGCGCACGGTGAGCGCGTGATATCCGGCCGCAAGAGCAATCTCCTCGCCCACTTTGCGCGGCACGCCGTCCACAGTCACTTCCGCAGGATCGACGCCGTGCGCAACAGGCTTCGCCTTGCAGTCGCATGGTGCGTAAACGTAGGTCCTGTACGAATGGACGCCTGGCTTCGCGCCTTTTGGCGGCGCAACGTCGTAGAGGTGCCTGTTATACGGCCCTAGCACGAAGAAATCATCGCCCACTACGCCGTTCAGTCCATGATGCCAGTTCTGGAAGCCCGGCATTCCCTCTGCGCCCTCGCGCCAAGAGAAGAGGAACGGAGAGCCGCTGCCGTCAAGGAACTGCGGCCCGAAACCGATAGTCATCTCTGAAGGCAGGCGGAGTTCTTCGGCGCCTGCCATCTTCACGCGGCGGATCTCCGCGCCGATGTAGCGCTCGCGCACGGGCAGGCGGAAGTCGCCCCACTTGTTGTCCATCGTGGGCTTGAGGGAGAAATTCCATTCGCCGTCGAGAGCAAGGGCGTTGGAAGAAGCGGCAAGAGTGCCACGAGGGGCTTCGCCTCGGGGAAGCGAAGCTCTCGTCGCTTTCGGCACGAACACCACGAGCTTCGGCGCACCGTCGCCCTCGATCCTCACCGCAGTCGTGCCGTCGGCGTTGCGCCTGAAGTCCGAGAGCGGCTTCTGCGACCCGTCCCACGGATTCCACAGCTCTGGCACGCCGCTCGTGCGGAACGTGCATTCGCCCGTGGCGGCGAGATCGCAGACGAAATAGACATCGTACGCGCCGATGCGCCTGTGCAGCGCCTTGGCCTTGCCGGGCGCGCGGAAATCGGGCGTGCCGACGGCGTTCGCGATCGCATTCAGCTGCCCTGCGTTCGGCCGCGCCGGGAGAACGAGCGACCTGTCGCCGGACGACACTTCCCGGATCAGCGCGTCGGCTTTTGCCTTCTGCTCGTGCGGCGTGTCGGTGAACTTCGGCCTGTCGCCGAGAACGACAACTACGCCGCCAGCCTTTTTGAATGCGGCGAGCTTCTCGAGGCTCGACGTGCGGATGGCGATCATGTCCGGCAGGACCACCATCCTATAAGCCTCTTCGGCGACGCAGAGCCGGCCGTCCTTCACCTCGGCGCGGGCGAGCGAGTCGGCGTCGATGAAGTCGACGTCGGTCTGCGCCTCGGTGCCGAGGCGGGTCACTATGCC
>CAMIVJ010000293.1 GCA_946401765.1 uncultured bacterium
GTCTTCAGGAGACGAGCCTCGGCACGAAAGCGCTCTTCGAGAAACCGCCGCGACTTCTCGGCATGGAACACCTTCAGGGCCACGCGCCTGCCGTCAGACGCCTCGGCCTCGAAGACTTCGCCCATGCCGCCCTTTCCGAGCAGGCGGATCTTGCGATAGGATGCTGTCGTTTCGAGCTTTTCCATTAGCGCTTCACCCTCCATGCGGCCGACGCGTTGGCCAGGCCGCCGGGGCTACCCGGCGAGGGCCTTCTTGACTACGGACTCGACGTCCGCAAGGTCGGGATTCTCGGCAAGCACCTTCTGCACCTTGGCGCGCGCGGCGTCCTCGCTGAAGCCCAGCGCATTCAGCGCGAGCATCGCATCAAGGAGAACACGACTCTGCTCCTTCGACGTCTCGGCCGTTGCGTTCGCAAGCGCCTCGATTGGGTTGATCTTGCCACGAAGGTCCACCACGATGCGCTCGGCCGTCTTCTTCCCTATGCCCTTCACGGCGGCAAGGCGTTTTGCGTCGCCCTGCGAGATGGCAAGCTGCAGATCGCCGACGGTGAGCCCCGAAAGAACGGCGAGCGCGAGCTTGGGTCCAACGCCCGAAACGCTCGTAATGAGCTCGAAGACGTCGCGCTCGGCCCTTGTGGCGAAGCCGAAGAGAAGCTGCGCATCCTCGCGCACCTCGTGATGGATGAAGAGCTTGACGTCGGCACCCTCGGAGGGAAGACGGTCGAACGTGGAAAGCGGTATGGCCGCCTCGTATCCCACGCCGCCACAGTCCACCACCACCCGAGAGATGTCCTTCTCGGCAAGCGTCCCCTGCAAATGCACTATCATGTTCATGCTTGAGTCTCCTTCTTCTCCGCCTCCGGGACGGAATGCTTCACGAATGAGGCGGCGAACGCGCGCGCCGCCAGAACTAGAAAAGCGATGTTCGCCAGCGGATGGTTGAGGCAGCCCGCGCCCAGCGGAATCTGCACCGGGCAGAGCAGAGCAAACCAGCACGCCGCTTCAACAACGTCCATCCCCTCTTCCGCCCTCAGCGCGAGAACGGGCATGAGATAGAGCCCCGTGTAAACGTGCATGTTGCCTGGCACAAGCAGCATCGCCGCGACGGCAAGAAGCAGCGTGCCGGCACGCGCGCCGCATCCCCTCCACGCCGCACGGCATGCGGCGAGCATGCACGCGCCGCCGATGAGCACGTTCGCAGCCCGTTCAAGCGAAAGTCCTGGCCAAGGACGCGACACGTCCATGTGCATCACAAGCCGCACCGTGCGTGCAATCGGCACAACTCCCCACGCGCCGCGAGTGACATGTTCGCGCGCATTCGCAATGGCGTTTGCGAACCACGTGCAAAACCCCTCCCAACCGCCGTACCAAGCGAACGGCACCACAAACAGCACAATGCCAGCCGCAACAAGAAGCGCAATCTCCCCCTTCGCCCTGCGAAGTCGCGAAAGGTACACCACTCCCAGCGCGGCCGGAACGATCTTCAATACGGAAGCCACCGCCAGCGCAACAGCGGCGACGTTCCGCCTCCATCTCTCCTCCGCATCGTACCAAGCCACGAACAGCGCTACCGCCGTTGCCGCATAGATTATCTGATTCCCCCATTCCACCATGTGAAGCATTACGGAGGAAAGCGCACATCCGAGAATAAGAGCTCCCTTTGCGGCAACACCCAACGATCTGGCCTTAATTCTCAGCAACTCGGCAAACGCAAGCGACCACAGCAGAATTCCCAGGCCCGTGAACACCGCGCCTCCAGCCTTGGTGCATGGAAACGGCCGCGCCATCAGCGGACCCAGCGCAGGATAGCATTTTTCAAACGCCTTCTGTCTGTCATTCGCATATCCATGCTCAGCGCAGATTCTGACGGAGAAGAAATCCTCGAAAAATGAATCCCCCCTCTCGAAAAACACGCGCGCTTGCATTCCCTTTGGGTTCAGCGCCATCAACGCCCCCCACAGGAGCCCCGCCGCCGCCAACGCAATGCAAAACCATCCCGCACACTTCTTCACCTTGCACCTCCCATGATTTCGCACTTCAACGCCTCGCGCAGCAGGCGTATCTGCTCATCGTGCGGTGCGTCGCGGTAACCCCTCACGTACGCCACGCCTTCCTGGTTCTCCCACGCCGGCGCGCCATCTGTGGCCACAGCCCGCTTCCCATGCATCAGCGCCTCCGCCACTACAAAGCCAAAATTCTCGCTCATCGAAGGCAATACCAGCACATCACACCACTCAAGCGCACGCTCCTTCTCCTCGCCGAACACCTCGCTCTCCACACGAAGGTCAACGTCCAATCCCTCCACCGCCTCTCTTAACACATCAACCCCCTTGAGCGGATGGATGCGCCCCAGGTACAAAACTTTAAGCCTCGGGGACTGTCCCCCTAGAGGTTTCGAGGTTTCGGAGTTTCGGGGTTTTGAGGACTGTCCCCGTGGGGATTGAGGAAAATTGAAAAAATGCTTAAGATTGATGGTCTGAATTGGGCATTTGATTCCCCAGCGGCGGCACCACTCTTCCTCCCATGGGCCTGTCACCACCACTCTCGCGGTGCGGGCGAAGAGGGCGCGCTCAATCGGCGAGACGAAACGCTTCTTCCACTTGCTCTGCCGTTCAAGGTAGATCGGGCTCAGACTACCATGCGTCATCCGTACGAGCGGACGCCCCGCCCGCAACGCACCAAGGCACTCTTTCCAAACGCGCGGGGTCCACATGCCATGCACCCACACCTCGTCTGGCGGAATCACGCCGTTCGCGCGCAGCAGCTCCTCCGCCACGCGCATTCCGTTCGCCTCCTGCACGCCCCCCGTCATCGCGTCTCCCCCACCTTCGGCCACGCCTGCAGGACGCGTCCCAAGTTCTCGGCAAGGGTCATGCCGGGATACACCATGTTGCGTGCCGCACCAATCGTCGCCTCCGTCACAAATCCCTGGCGCGTGTAGTGAGGCGTCATGCCGCGCCGACGAATCTCGGCATCAAGCTCCGGCGTGCCGCGTCCGAATGGATAGGCGAAGTCAGTTGGCGCGTAGCCACACCATTCCGCAAGCGTCTTCTGCGCGCGGTCCACCTCGTCCAGCACTTCGTCCACAGGACGATGCGTGCAGCTGAGATGGCTCCAGGTGTGGTTGCCGATTCTCACGAGCGGGTGGCGGGCAATGGCGCGTACGGCCTCCGCCGTGAGCAGACGACGCCGCACGCACGGCGCGCGCTTGTCGCATAGAGCGTAGCGCTCCGCCGCAGGGAGTGCATACCAGGGGTGCCACTCGGCGTCCGGCACGCCCGCCTCCATCAGCGAATTGGTCCACACCACACCACGTTCCGTCTCGCCAGGCGCAATGAACACCGTCGCCCGCAGGTCGAACTCCTCAAGCACCTTGAGGACGCCCTCGAACTCAAGCCAACCGTCGTCGAAGGTAAGGACAAGATCAACTCCACGCAACGCCGCGAGAATGCCGCGCACCTCTTCCGCATACGAATCGTGGAACACGACCGGCAGACGAACACCCGGGGCGCGGCAACGCGCCATCGCGCGCCGTCGCGCCCCCGCAAGACGGTACGCCTGCGCGACGCACCAGCCTATCTCACGGCGAAACGTCACCCTTCCCGGCCTACTTCACGGCCTCGGCGGCAGGCTTCGCGGTCGTCTCCGCCGCGGCTGCCTTCGCGGCCTTTGCCTTTTCGTCGCTGCTCACCTTGCCGCCATAGCTCATCACGCAGAACGACGCCAGCAGCACAAGCACACCAAGCGCAAGGCATCCCTTCGTCTTGGACCCCGTTCCCTTCCACTCACCCATCAGAACGCCAAGAAGCGTGGAGAAGAAGATCGCGCTGCCCATCACAACCGCGAAGCTGATGTATTTGAGGCTAGCGCCCAGCTGCGGCTCGCCAGCCTTCTGGCACGCGAACTGGCATGCCCAGATCACGCCCGCCACCGCTGCGAGTCCAATGGCCGCGAAGTTGCCCTTGAACATCTTGCCGTAGTCGCCGAAGCTGCCGTTCTTCTTGTTCTGCCACAGACACCATGCCACGTTCACAACAAGGCCGCCCCACAGCACCACTACGAGAACAGGCATTCCGCACCACGCCGCCGGAGTTCCAGCCTTCGCCGCCGCAGCCTCCATCGAGCCGCCGCTCTGCAGGCCGAAGTTCATGCCCGCCGAGGCGATTCCGGAGAAGAGCGCCACGAGCATGCCCTTCTTGAAGTCGAACTCAGCAACGGCGGCCTTCTTCTGCTCTTCGGAGAGCTCGCCCTCCTTGAACTTGCCGGCGAGGCCCACGAGGGCGATGCCGAGAAGCGAACCGACGACTCCAGCGAGAACAACGCATGCACCGGCGCCCTTGACGAGATCGCCCGCCTTGCCCGTCACGATCGGCGGGATGAGCGTGCCGGTGGCCGAGCAGAGTCC
>CAMIVJ010000294.1 GCA_946401765.1 uncultured bacterium
CGTGGCAGGAAGGATCTCGAATATCTCTTACTTGTAAGTTCTTTTGGAAACAACCGGTACAACTGGTAAAAACAACATCTTCTTTCTAGCCGCGCAACCGCGCGGCAATCTTGAAACCGGGCGCAGTTGCGCCCGGATGGCAAGAGTTGTTTTTATCAGTTGTCATGGTTGTTTCCTTTTCAACGAAACTCATCCCCATTTACATTCCCGTACGCAGCGCTGGCGGCATGCTTTCATCTAATTGGTAAAGACAATACGTACCCACTCAAGCGGAATAACCGCTCAATCTCTGCGCTCTCCGCGCCTCTGCGTGAGATATAAAATGGTCTTGCCCACAACTTCGTATTGTTCACAAATCTCAATTGTTCACAATTGCCACCAATACAATTTTCTGAAGCAATTGCAACTAGTTCCCACTACCACGAACCACGAACCACGAACCACGGGCCACGGGCCACGAACCACGGGCCACGGGCCATGAACCACGGGCCACGACCAAAACTAGTCGCCGTAGGGCTCTACAACTGCGGCGATGAGCTTCGTGACGCGGTGCTTGACCTGGCGCACAAAGGCGGCGCTCACCCCAAGTCGCGCCGCAATCGATTCTGCGCCCTCGCCCTTCTCAAGCGCCCTCCACACCTCCGCATAGCGCGGCGGCAGCGGCATGTGATGCAGCACATGACGCCTCGCCGCCCGGTAGCACGCCTCGCGCCACTGCCTGTCGATCACATCGCACGCGGCGCTTGGCACAGGACGTTCCGCCGCCCAATCAACCGTCTCAAGCGGCAGCGCCGCATACCGCGCATCGCGCCGCAGAGCGTTCGCCGCAAGGTTGAACGCCACCACCGCAAGAAACGTGCGGAAGCGCGCACGTTCCACATCGTAGCGCCCTTCCCTAAGCGTCCTCACAAGGCGCACCATCGTCTCCTGCACCAGATCGTCCGCATCGCGCGCAAGCGACGGAAAGCGCTGCACAAGGAACTCACGTACCACCGGACTATACAGCTCGTCGAACCGGCGCCACTTCTCCTCGTCGAGCGCGCCCTTGAGGGCAAGCTCGCCTAAAAGCGTCTTCGGAGTATTAGGGAAGATCGGCATCTCTCACGCACCTATTTCACCATCCGGACCTCACCGGACCGTTAACTGGCCACACCTGTCCCTGCCGCTGCACCTCGACGACGGAGATGAGGTTTCTACCCACCCTCGCCTTCACGTTCGGCCTGTCAGGAACAAGATGGAGACCCCAGAAAAGGTCACCTTCCACTCTTTCCGCATACACGAGAGGCCCCAGATGCCCCACCGGCGCGAATACTTTCACCGTGCCGTTCGTATCCGGCAGATGCAGCGTTCCGTACGCGATGGGCCGCGTAAGCACCAGCTTGTTCGTGCCCACGAGAACCGCCTCCTCCACATAGTCGAAGTCGTTCGTGCCGAACACCTTCCTCGCGCGCGTCACAACGGGATGACTGCTATAGGCGGGATTCCGCGACGCGGGCAGACGCGCCATCTCCTTCGCAAGCATCTCTTCGCGGACCTTCTCCCTTGCCGCAATCCCGCCTCTCTCGTAGGCGACCATGCCGATCACCGCGATTGCCAATACCACTGCACCCGCAAACGCCATGCCCGCACACACGCGCCTTACGCGCCTGCGGCTCATCTCGTCCGCCACGGGATCCTTCGGCAGCTCCTCGGCAGAGGCGATGCGCCGCACGGGATCGTGCGCAAGCATTCGCTCAAGAAGCGGCGCCCAAAGCGGTGCGAAGACATGCGCCTGCTCAAGAAGGCGCGCGGATCCTTCATACCAGATACCGGTGACGAGCTTGTAGAGGAGAACTCCGAACGAATACACGTCGGATGCGAAAGTCGGCTTGCCTCCTTCACGGCATTCGGGCGCGATGGCGTATGGAGTGCAGAAAGCGCCGGTGAGCGTGGCGGATGATGCAAGGCCCGCCTCACGGCGCGTGCCGGCGTCGAGAACGCGCGCAATGCCGAAGTCAGCAAGCTTCACCGTGCCATCTTCCGCCACGAGCACGTTCTCGGCCTTCACGTCGCCATGCACCACTCCCTTCGAATGGCAGTACGCAAGGGCCGCACGCAGCTGCGAGTAGATGCGGCGCACCTCTTCAAAGCCTGGCGGCGCGATGGCGAGGCGGTTTGAAATCGCGGCAGGCGAGCCGCCTGGACCCGAGACGTATTCCATCGCAAGCCAAAGGCGTCCATCGGGCGAGGAGCCGAAATCGAGCACCTTCACAAGATTTGGATGTTCAAGCGCCGAAAGAAGACGCGCCTCGTCCGCGAACTTTCGAGCAAGAGCCGCAGCATGCGCGCCGGACGATACAGCAAAGAACTTCAACGCGACGGGCGTAGAATCCACGCGGCGCATTCCGCGATGCACCACGCCCTGGCCACCTCGTCCGATCTCCGGACCAATCTCATAGTCACTTAGTTCCATTGCTGATTATTATACCACAAAAAAGCGAAGGCATGATATTTGGCATTTAGTGGGCGCATCTACGTTCTTCACTCATGCATCTTGAGATTGAAAACAACCAGAACAACTGATAAAACAATTTGCCTTTGGCACACGCTCATTGTTTTCGCTGCTTGGAGTTTCGGAGTCTTGGAGTTATTAAGACCATTATGCGTCAACGCGATGCGTTTCCAGGCCCTCGACTGTCATAGCGGGCATCGGGCGCGCAGGGCACAGGTGCTCGCACGCGCCGCATCCAAGGCACTTCTCGGCGTCAACTACCGGCACCTTCGCGGACTTAGGATTCGCCTCGTCCATCGGCACAAGCTTTATCGCCTCCGCCGGACAATGCCACAGGCACGCGTTGCAGTTCACTCCCTCCTGCGCCGCAAGGCAGCGGTCGCGATGCCACACCGCACGTCCCACGTGCACAAGGCGCTTCTTCTCCGCCTTCATGCGCCGTATCGCCCCGGCCGGACACACCTCGCCGCATCGCGTGCACTCCGGCCTGCAGTAGCCACGGTCGAATCCCATCTCGGGCTGCATGAACCTTCGCAGCGACGTCGATGGCCGCAGCACGAGGTTCGGGCACTGCTGCACGCAGAGCTGGCATCCCACGCAGCGCTTCGAGAACTCCGCCAGCGAACCCGATCCCGGCGGCACCAACGGCACTTCGCGCGCCGGCACGCCCGGCCTTGACGTCTCGGCAAGGCCGCCGTCCATCACCTTCTCGTCGCCCGCCACCGCGGCCGCGGCCGTGAGGCCCGCGCCAATCAGAAATCCCCTGCGGTTCACTTCGACCATGATATGGCCCCCTTTCCGCAGACCGCCCCGCAGTCGAAGCACGCCACGCACCTCGTGAGGTCGATCCGTCCTTTTTCAACGTCAATGCAGCGTCCCTTGCACGCGCGCGCGCACATTCCGCACTTCACGCACGCCTCGCCGTCGATCTTCGGCTTCACGAGCGCCACGCGCGCAGCCCCCGCAAGCATTGTTCCCACAGGGCACACGGTGTTGCACCACACGCGCCCTCTCCACACGGCAAGCGCCGCGGCGATCGCCGCCAGTCCCGCGCTCGCCACCACCACGGCCATCGCCGGCGCCACGCACTCCACGGCGTGGAAGGCGTAGCTCGAATTGCGCGCGGCCCATTCCGCAAGCGCGTTGTTGCCCATGCGCGCAAGAGGCGAAACCACAGCGGACGCAAACCGCGAGTAGATCGCGTACGGCTCAAGCCACTGGAAATGGAGTCCGAGAAATCCGCCTGCGAGGAAGACGAGCAGCAACGCGCCGCGAACCACGTTGAACACCGCGCGCGGACCAGGCGAGACTGCGCTCTGACGCACGCCGAAGAGCCGGCCGAAGAAGAAGAACAAGTCCTGCAAGATCCCGAGCGGACACACCACCGAGCAGTACACGCGCCCGAAAAGGAAGGTCAAAGCGAGGATTGCCGCAATAGTCCAAAGAGAGAGCGCCAGCACCGCAGGCATGAACTGTATGCGCGCGAGCCATTTCAGATTCGAGGCAATTGCGCCGGTGAAGTCGGCGAACGAGAGCGTTAGGCCGCAAAGAACGAAGGCGGCCACCAAGATGCGCATCACGCGAAGGCGGCGCATTTGGGACTGGCGGGGGCTACGCACGGCCGTTCCTCCTGAGCTTCTCCACAAGGGTGTCCACGCGGCGGATGGCGGCGGGGATGTCGATGGACTGCGGGCAGTGCGGCGAGCAGCGTCCACACCCTATGCAGTGGTCGGCGCGCCTCAGCGGAGGCATGGCGCGCTCGTACTCCACAAGGAAGCGCCTGCGCTGCGCCGCGTAGTCGGGGTCGCTTGGATTGTCGGGGAGGCGTCCATCGGCCACTGCCTCGTTCCAGCATCCCAGCACGCCCGGGATGTCGAGCCCGTAT
>CAMIVJ010000295.1 GCA_946401765.1 uncultured bacterium
TGCTCAAGTAGGTTCTGATCGCCTCGTCGCCGAATACGTCTTCGCCGAAGTGCGTCGCGTTCTTTGTCTCTTCCGTCATGTTGCGTTTCCTTTCCGGGACTTTGCCCGCAAGCTACATAGCACAACCCATGCCAATTCAAAACAATAGGATTAAGGTCGTAATTTTACATGCGAGTGGTAAGGAGCCCCATGAACGTTACAATTATTGTAACATGTTGTAAAATACGTAGGCCGTGTAGATTCTTTAGATTGATTGCGTTCTTATGAATGAAAATCAATAGTGAAAGGACAAGACACATGAGAACGACCATAGGAATAGCGGCAGTTGTGATGCAGGCGGTTGCGATGTTCGCGGAGGAATGTAAAGACGGTACTTGCCCGGCGCCTGCCGACGGTGAAGAGGCGGTGTACACGGTACTGTCGCCGGTAGCGGAATCTGCCGTGGAGCCGATAAAGTCAGCGCCGCGCCTTAAGTCGTTGGACGGCAAGACGGTTGCCCTTGTGGGCGGCAGCTTCATGGCCAGCGTTACGCATCCCGAACTGAAGCGGCTCATACTTGCCGAATACCCTAAGGCAAAGGTGTATGTGCTGAGCGAGATCGGTTCGGCCGGACCCTATCCGCGGCCTGGCGTCGTGAGACGGGAGAAGGACGAGTTCCAACGCAGGCTGAAGGAGTTCAAGATTGACGCAGTCGTCTCGGGCAATGGCGGGTGTGGACTCTGCACGCCGAAGGAGACCGGTTCGTGCATCGCCGCAGAGGTGCTTGGCATTCCGTCCGTGATGATTGCCGCGCCAGGCTTTGTGAAGCAGGCGAAAAGCGCGGCGGCGTCCGCCGGCCTCGCGGAGCTGCGCGTTGCGGAGTATCCTGGCGCATTCGCGAGCCACACTCGCGAAGAGCTGCTGGCAAACACGCGCAAGATACTCTGGCCGCAGGTAAAGGCGGGACTGATGGGGGCAAAGGACATTCGGCAGACGGCAGCCGACGGTCGCACATCGGCCGGCGAATGTCATATTTCAGGTCCGCTCGCCGAGATACAGCGCATCTTTCTCGATTCCGGTTGGACGGATGGCTTGCCTATCATACCGCCCACGGAGAAGGCTGTTGCGGAATTTCTTCGTTTCACCGACCTTAAGCCTGACCATTCTCTTGGCGCGATTCCGCCAGCGCAGCGCGATGTTACGGTTCGCCACGTCGCCGTGAACGGCGTGATGGCAGGGTGCCAGCCGGAGTTCATGCCGCTTCTTCTCGCGTTCGTCGAGGCGATGAAGTACGGCGACTTCAGGCGTCCGCTTGCCTCAACTCATGCGTGGACGCCGTACTGCTGGCTGAACGGCCCCGTAGCCCGCCAGCTTGGCTTCGACTGCGGACAAGGCGAGATCAACGAGCCCAAGAACGCCGTTCTCGGGCGTTTCATCAACTTGGCCATGCTCAACCTCGGCGGCTACCGCGTGAAGGAGAACCGCATGGGAACCTTCGGCTATCTCATGCCGTGGTGCCTCGTAGAGGACGAAGCCGTTGCGCTAAAGGCCGGATGGAAGCCGTACCAGATGCAGCGCGGCTACTCCATCGACGATTCCACCCTCACCGCCGCGTCGTCTATAAACTGGGGCAACAACCTCGTTCCGGCGACATCCGACGGCGAGCGCATCAAGGACATGATGGCGCTGGACGCCTGTGAAAAGTCGCAGATGGCCGTTGCAAGCGGAATGCCCTGCACCTACCGCGCGTTCTTCATCACCGAGGGCGTGGCCCGAGACCTCGCCAAGACATACTCCACGAAAGACGCGCTGTGCCGCGCCATCGAGAACACTGCGCGGATCCCGCTTGGCGCGCGGGCGTTCGCGAACTACTGGGGCAATCCCGGAAGCGCGTTCAATCCCGAGACGTATCCGCTTTCCTGGCATGAAAGAAGAATCAGGCGGACCGAAGAGGCGGAATGGACTGCCACTCCTCCGTGGTTCGAGTGGTCCGGCGCAAATGAAATGGAAACCGTGCCCGCGATGGCGCCTGGGAAAAGCGCGTTCGTCGTGACCGGCGACCCCTCGCGCAACAAGGTGCTCACCGTGCCAGGCGGTGGCTTCGCGACCATCAAGATCGAACTTCCCAAGGCCTGGAACTCGCTAATGGCCGAACGCGGCTACAAGCCTCTCGCCGATTTTCGCCTCAAGACCGACCTCAAGCCCGACACGCCTCCGCCAGAGACGCGCAGCAGACCGTACCCTATGGCCCGCGGCGGGGGATGGGGCGGAAGCGGTGCTGAAGGCGCATCGCGCCGCCCCGGCGCTCCAGGAAGCGGGCGTGTGCCTCGCGGGCCGACTTCAACTTTTCGACCGAATCCGCGATTTCGGCGTTTTCCGGAAACCGCGCCGCAAGGTTCTCGGCCGCAGTGAGCGCGCGCGTGATTTCCGCCGCGCGCTTGTCAGAATCCGTTCTGTTGACGTCTGTCACGACCTTTGCCAGAGTCTGCGCGGCTGACGCCGCCTCGCGTTCCGTCGCCGCAAGGGCGTGGCTTGTCTTGATGAAGCCGACTGCAAGCGAGGCAATGAGCGCGGCAAGCAGTGCGGCGGCGGTGACAAGGCCAGAGGCGGCAATAGGATTGCGACGGGCGAAAAGACGGCATCTGCGCAGGGGAGAGGGCGGGTTTGCCGCGATTGGCCTGCGTGCAAGAAACCGGCGAAGGTCTTCGAGCATCGCGGTCATGCTTTCGTAGCGGCTGGAAGGGTCTTGCGCCGCCGCTTTGGCGCAGATGGCGGAGAAGTCGGGGCAGCTCTGCCTGTGGTCGCGCGGGATGCGTGACTCAGCAAGTTCCTGCAGGGTCACGCCAAGCGCATACTGGTCGCTCGCCTGCGTGGCCTTGCCGCTGGCAATCAGTTCGGGAGCCATGTATCGGCGCGTTCCGCCTTCGCCGAGCGAATTGGCAAGCCCGAAGTCGCCAAGCTTCGCAAGGCCGTTCTCGTCGATGAAGATATTGGACGGCTTGACGTCGCGGTGCACCACTCCGCAGCGGTGGGCATAGACAAGCGCCTCTGCGATCTGTGCGCCAAGGCCGGCGACATCCTCGGCTGACGTGAAGTTCCCATGGTTCGCGGTCTTTCCGCGCATTAGCTCCATTGCAAACCACGACTGGTCCCCGGCTGTTCCAGCCGCATGGACCTGCACGATGTTGGGGTGGTGCAGCTGTGCAACGGTCCGCGCTTCGTCGGGTGTTTCGATGGCGGAGCGGTTCATCACTTTGAGGGCGACGTCGCGTCCAAGTGAAGTCTGTTCGGCAAGATAGACAGTTCCCATTCCGCCACGCCCGAGAACATCGGTCAACTTGAAGTCCGGAATCTCCGGTATGCGCTCCACAGCGTCGTTTCCAAGCTCGTCGAGTTCCACAGCGAGCGAACGGAGCGCGTCTGTCATGGTGTCTTCTTGAAGCATGACACCTCCATTAGCTTCTGCTGCAGGCGCTCAAGGGCGCGAACGTAGCGTATGGACGCCGCCTTCGGATCAATGCCAAGAACGGCGGCGCATTCGGAGTTGCCCATCCCGTCGAAATGGCGAAGTACGATGATCTCGCGGTCGTTCTCGGCGAGCGAGGCGATGGCGGAGCGAAGGAGCTGATGCCGTTCGTCGCGGTCGACGCGCGATGCCGGGGAGGTGACATCGGCTGCGATGTGATTGAAGGTCTGGAGGTCTGCAGGACGGATTTCGTCTCCTTCCCGAGAAGCCTTGTCGTCAATGGCAACTTCCTTGTAGACGTCGCGCCGGGCAGCCTGAAGGTTCTTGCGCTCGATGTCGGCAATCGCCTGGACAAGGATTGTCCGCAGCTTGAAGTATATCGGCACCTCGCTCTTCTGTTCAAAGAACTCAAGCCGCTTCGCCGCCGCGAGATAGGCGGTCTGCAACACGTCCTCCGCGGACATTCGTTTAAGGAGAATCGGGTTCAGCCGCCTTTCGACAAACGACATGAGACGTGCGCGGTGCTCCGCGAACGCCTCGGCAAGACTCTGCGACGTAAACTCATTTCCCATGCCGCGTATTTTACCATTTCTTCATCGGAATAGCCACTCCGCATTTTCAGATGGTAAATTCCTCTGCAGATGGGCCACAAGCACGGCTGAATGTCGCCATACGTTTGCTCTTTACAAGTTTAAACCCTAATGCCTTGTCGAAGTTTCAACAATTGTAAAGCATCCGCGGCAAATGGCGTTTCACGGCATTGGCATGGCCTGTGCTGATGTTTCTGCGTTGCCGCGATGGATGTGGCGACAGCAAGGAAAAAACAGATGAAACTGATCATAGCATACATTCAGCCAGAGCGGTTGAATGCCGTCAAGCAGGCGTTGTTCGCCCGCGAAATCTACAAGATGTCAGCCACTAACGCGCTCGG
>CAMIVJ010000296.1 GCA_946401765.1 uncultured bacterium
GGGGTATTCCTCACGCACGCGGGCCACGATGTAGGTCCAGGTCTCTGCGGGAATCATGTAGCCTGCGTCGCATCGGAAACCGTCCACGCCGTTGCGCGCCCAGAAGAGAAACACCTCGGCCATGTAGGAGCGGAGGCCAGGATGGGAGTAGTCGAGCTCCACAAGGTCGGCCCATGTGACGCCCCATGCACCGGGGGAGATGAAGGTGCCGTCGGGGGCGCGGTGGAACCAGTCTGGGTGATGCGTCTGGAGGGCGGATGCCCAGCCGGTGTGGTTGGCGGGGAGATCCACGAAGAGGCGGCCACCCTTGGCGTGGACGGCGTCCACCAGTTCGCGAAACTGGTCTAGCGGAGTGGTGCGCGTGTCGAATTCAGCCATCGCGGGATCGACGCTGAAGAAATCGGTGGCGGCGAACGGACAGCCGTACTCGCCCATCACTGCGTAAGTTGTGGGAACGGGGAAGACGGGGAGAGTCTGGACAATCCTGAAGCCCATGCGGTCCATGATCAGGTCCAGCCTGCGCGCGACTTCGCGGAACGAGCCGAACTGGCGCGGGAAGACGGTGTAGATCGAGTTGCCCGAGCGCGTCTCGGCGGGTTCCACCTTCACATGGAAGTTGGCGCCTTCCGGCCATTCACCGGGCGCGCCCTTCGCGGCGGGGAAGAAGCAGCACTTGCCAGAGAACACGCCCACTTCCGAGAGCGGCACGATGCACTTGAACACGCCTGGCTCGGTCTCGTCCATCGGACGGTCGTTCCAGGCGCGCGCGAGCGGCGTCTCGCCGCGGTCGTTGGCGGCGATTATCTCGCGGCGGCGCACCGATGCGGCGCCGAAGTTGCTGCGCAGCACGGCGCGGCCCTTGCGCGGCGCGTCTAGCTTGAGCGTCACCTCGAGCTCATCCCCCTGCCACCGCAGGAGATACTCTTCGCATCCTGGAGTCTGAGTCATCAGCGCACTCCTACGCGCGGGACTTGTTGCGGGCGGCGAGTTCGGCGCGGTAGGCGGCGAGATCAACGTCAAGGCGGGCAACGCCGCTCTTCACGGCGGCCTCGGCAACGGCGTAGCTCACCACCTCGAAGAGGCGGCGGTCAAAGGGCTTGGGGATGATGTAGCCCGTGCCGAACTCCAGCTTCTCGTTCGGATAGAGCGCCGCGACCTCGGGAGTAACGGGTTCGCGCGCAAGGGCGGCGAGCGCGTTCGCGGCGGCGACCTTCATCTCCTTGTTGATCGTCGTGGCGCGAACGTCGAGGGCGCCGCGGAAGAGGTAGGGGAAACCAAGCACGTTGTTGATCTGGTTCGGATAGTCGCTGCGGCCGGTCACCATCACATACGGACGCCCATCCATCGCAGCGGCGACTTCCTCGGGACGTATCTCAGGGTCTGGATTCGCCATTGCGAATATGGCCGGGAACTCGCCCATCGTCTTCACGTCGTCGCCGGTGAGGACATTTGCCGCGGAGACGCCGATGAACACGTCGGCGCCCACAAGGGCCTCCTTGAGCGTCTTAGCGGACGTTGCGACGGCGTGGCGGGCCTTGTAGGGATTGAGGTCCGTGCGGTCGACGCTGATGACGCCCTTCGAGTCGCACATCGTGACGTCCACAACGCCTGCGGCCTTGCACATCTCGCAGATGCGAATTCCAGCCGCGCCAGCGCCGTTCATCACGATCTTGAGGTCCTTGAGCTCCTTGCCGGCAAGACGCGCGAAGTTCATCACGCCGGAGAGCGAGATCACGGCGGTGCCCCACTGGTCGTCGTGGAAGACTGGAATGTCAAGCGCGGCGTCGAGGCGGTCTTCGATCTCGAAGCATGCGGGCGCGGCGATGTCCTCGAGGTTTATGCCGCCGTACATCGGGGCTATGGCCATGCATGCGTCAATCACGCGCTGGGGATCGGTGCGGCCCTTGTCGGCGCCGCCAGTGCGGCAGTTGGCGAGGGGAACGGGCCAACCGTCAACGTCGCCGAACGCCTTGAACAGAACGGCCTTGCCCTCCATCACGGGAATGGATGCGCTCGCGCCTAGATCGCCCAGGCCGAGAATCGCCGTGCCGTCAGTCACCACGGCAACGAGGTTGGGCTTAGCGGTGCATTCGTATATGCTTTCGGGGCGCGCGGCTATCTCCTTCACGGCGTGGGCCACGCCGGGCGTGTAGGCGAGGCACAGGTCGTCCGCGGTCTTGAGCGGACGCGGCAGGCGCAGCCCCACCTTGCCGCCTTTGTGAAATTCAAGCACTTCTTCTTTCGTCAGCATTCTATTAAGTCCTTTCGCATTTAAATTCCAGCGTTCTCGCGCGGGCTCACATGTCGCGTTCCTCGCAGCTCCAGAGCGACACCTTCGCACCTGCCTCGGCGAAGACGCGCCGCGCCTGCTCAAGCTTATCAGGCGGCATCACGCACGCGATCACAACTGCATCGGCCCGAAGCTCGCGGATCACGTCGGGCGCCTCCTCAAGGCCGCCGTGCACTCGCATGCCGCCCACGTAGAGCCCGTGCAGGGCCACGTCGTCGTCCAAAAGGCCCACGATCACGCGGCTGTTCCTCGATGTGGACCTCACAAGCTCACGACGGAACATGCCGTACCTTAGCCCTGCGCCGTACACCACAACGCGGCTCGTGCCGGCATTGTCGACGAGGCGACTGTGGTCAAGATGGTAGAAGAGATCCCGCATCACGGGGCGCACAAGGCGCAGCCCAACGAGCGCAAACGTTGAGAGCGCGAAAAACAGCACCGTGGTCATTATCAGGTGGCTGTGGGGATAGTGCAGCAGGATGATGGCCGCGCTGCCGCCAACCGAACCCATGAAGCAGGCCGCCACCAGGCGCAGATGGTTGGAGATGAGAGCGCGTCCCCAGATGGTGGAATACGCCCGCAGCGCGACGAGGCAGAAGAACACCGGCACCACGCGGAGGGGAAGGGCCGTGTGAAGCGCGTAGGAGTTGATGCGGATTCCGCATGCAAGGTGCACGAATATGAAAGTGAAGACAAGAAGCAAGATGTCCATCGTGACATAGAACGGCACCGCGACGAGGCGTCGACGGCTGCTTGTGGTGGAACGGTCGTGTGCGGCGGCGTTCAGGAGGCGCCCTGCATCCCACAGCTCCACTCGCCGCATGTCATGCACGGCCACCACAACCGCCACCACGAATGCAAGCACGAAAAGACCTGCGGCGCGGTCGCGCAGGGCGAGCCCGCCCAGGGCCACCATCACGAGGAAGCCTGCCAGGGCGTAGAGCGCTCCGGCGGCCTTCTTCTGCGAGACGTAGCGAAGCAGAAGTCTGTGGTGGAGATGGTCGGTGTCGGCATGCATGACGTGCGAGTTGCCCTCGTCCGCGCCGCCCTTCTCGCGCCGCAGAAGCGCGCGTATGGTGCGGCGCATGATGGCTAGCGCAGTGTCGAAGATCGGCACGCCCATCGCAAGCACCGGCACGCCGACGCTCACGAAGAGCGAATCCACCGACTTCATCATCATCGGCAGCGAGGCCAGCGTGAAGCCGAGGAACATCGATCCGGTGTCGCCGAGGAACACGCTCGCAGGGTTGAAGTTGTAGCGCAGAAACCCGAGGCACGCGCCTACGAAGGCCATGTACACGAGAGTTGCCTGCGGGTAGCCGATGAAGAAGAGCGCGCCTCCCATGCCCACGGCCGCGATCACCGCGAGCCCCGTCGCCAGTCCGTCTAGGCCGTCTATCAAATTGAAGGCGTTGATCGCGCCCACGATCCAGAACACGGTGATGATGCCGTCCGCCCACACTGGCAGCCATTCATCGAACTTCAGCACGACGCCAAGGCTCACGTCGCACCAGATGAAAGCCCCAAGCGCCACAAGCACCTGGCCTAGCAGCTTCACAACGGGCGGCAGGCCGAACTTGTCGTCCAGAAGCCCCACCACCACCAGCACGAGCGCGAGAATGCCCATGTGCAGTATAGTCTCGTTGGAGAAAAGCGGCGACAGCCGCGCGCCTGTGGCAAGCACGTATCCCAGGACGGCCAGGTTGAACGAGATGAATATCGCAAGACCGCCGCTGCGCGGCACGGGCGTCTTGTTTATGCGGCGCGCGGACGGCTCGTCCACCATTCCCAGACGCCGCGCAAGTCCCCTCACGAGGGGCGTGAGAATCAGGCACAGCAGGAAGGACGCAAGGAAGAGCCCCCACCACGGCACGGTGAGCATCAGAAACCGGCCAGCGGCCTTGAAGAACGTGATCATGGCATGCCCTCCGTAAGATCTGCGAGGAAATGCCCTAGCGCAATGCGGTCCGCAGGGAAGTCAAGCGAGAAGCCATGGGAGCTCTGCGGGTTGGAGGCAAGCACCGTCACCATCACCCAACGGTCTATCCGGTTGA
>CAMIVJ010000297.1 GCA_946401765.1 uncultured bacterium
CTGCAACCAGTTCCTGTGGTGCGACCGCGTGGACGGTCCGGCGGACACCTTTTCCGCCGGGAAGATGGACACTGGCTGCTTCCGCTTCGACCGCGGATCCTCAACGTCCGGCGCGGAGAAGTGTTCAGCGGCGGCGAATACTCTTTACCACATTGTCGCCGACTACGGCAGCCGCGCATGTACGGTGAACGGCAAGCGCGCGGGCATGATGGAATGTGCAAAGGCCTTTTCGCCTCCTACCAATCTCGTGCTCTTTGCTTCGTTCGTCTTCGAGAATGGCGCCTTCACGCGTTGGAACAACCACGCAAGCGTGCGGTTCTATGCATTCAAGGTGCGGCGCAGCGGGAGACTCGTCTGCCACATTGTCCCCGTACGCAGGGCGAAAGACGGCGTGCTCGGCGTGTACGACCGCGTGGCAGGGAAGTTCTACACGAACAGCGGCAACGGCGTGTTCAGCGCCAAGCGGACTCGGAAAACGCCGCAGCTCGGCATCCTTACGCCGCCGGAGGGCAGGACGCCGCGCATCAACGGTACGAGGATCTTCGGTGTGCGTCCGGGACGGCCCATCCTGTGGCGGGTGCCAGTCACGGGGGAACGTCCGATGCGTCTTTTCGCAGAGGGCCTTCCGCGCGGTACCACGTTCGACGCGGAGCGCGGAATCATCGGCGGGGCCGTGGCGGAGCGGGGAACGTACGAGTTTGACGTCGCGGCGGAAAACGCGCATGGCCGCGCGAGCCGGAAATGGAAGCTCGTCGTCGGCGACAAGATCGCGCTCACGCCGCCGATGGGATGGAACTCCTGGAACTGCTTCAACTTCGCGGTCACGGAGAAGAACATCCGCGACGCGGCCGACGCTATGGTGTCGAGCGGCCTCGCCGACCACGGCTGGACGTACGTGAACATCGACGACTTCTGGCAGAACAATCCCTACCGCTTCAAGGACGACCCGACGCTGCAGGGCGCAGAGCGCAAGCCGGACGGGACAATCAACCCGAACGCGCGCTTCCCCGACATGAAGGGGCTCGCCGACTACGTTCATGCGAAGGGACTGAAGATCGGGCTCTATTCTTCGCCCGGGCCCTACACTTGCGGAATGTGCACGGGCAGCTGGGGACACGAGTGGCAGGACGCGAAGACGTACGCCGACTGGGGCTACGACTACCTCAAGTACGATCTCTGCACATACAACAGGAAGGGATTCCGCAATGGGATGTACAGCCACAAGGGAGTCGCCGGCGGTTCGTCCTTGGAGGCCGCGACGCTGCCGTTCCGTCTGATGGGCGAGGCGCTTGCCGCGCAGAAACGCGACATCGTGTTCTCGCTTTGCCAGTATGGACTGGCGAATGTGTCCACATGGGGCGAGAACGTTGGCGGACATTGCTGGCGCACGGGCGGCGACTTCCGGGACAGCTTCCTGCAGATGTCGCGGATCGTCAACGCGCAGGTTCCGCTTTGGCCGTACGCCCGCCCCGGCGCGTGGAACGACCCCGACATGCTCATGGTGGGGCCGATCAGCATCGGCGGGATCGGCACCGTGGGCATGACGAAGACGCATGCCTGCACGTTCACGCACAACGAGCAGTACACGCACGTCTCGATGTGGGCGGTGCTCTGCTCGCCGCTCCTCCTCGGCTGCGACCTGACGAAGCTCGACGACTTCACGCGCTCTCTCCTGACGAACGACGAGGTGATCGAGGTGAACCAGGACGAGCTCGGCGCGCAGGCGGCGCTTGTGGCGAAGGGACCGCGCGCGCAGGTGTGGGCGAAGCCCATGCGCGACGGGTCTCTCGTGTTCGCGCTCTTCAACACCGCGGAGGACGATACGCGCATCGCCATCGACTTTGATTCGCTCGGACTCGAGGGGAAGTGGCTCGTGCGCGACCTCTGGCGGCAGAAGGACGAGGGCATCTACGGCATCAGGTATTCGACGGAGGTGCCTGGCCATGCCACGCATCTAGTGCGGCTCTTCCCGAAGGAGGCCGCCCGCCTCGCCGAAGGCGTGACGGACATCCGCATGAACTCGGTCTACATCCAGTTCGAGGAGCTGCGTCCGGTCGACAAGCCCGGCTACAAGATCCCGAAGTCATATCCCTGCGAGCGCTGTGGGGAAAAGTCAAATTGAAAGTCAAACACTCGAAAGGAGCGGCGAAAATGATTGAACATGCAAATTCGGCCATAAATGGCGGGGGACGTAGGGCTACTGCTCTTCTTGTTGTGCTGGTGGCGATGTGCGGCACCATGCAGGTATGGGCTGGAGACCAGGACTGGACTGTGCGCGGGGAAGGTTCGTCCATGCCGGATTCGTATGTGCCCGTGATGCTATCCAACGGGAGTCTCTGCATGACGGCCGACCATCTAGGCGGCGTGCCGTTCCCTTCGGATCAGACTCGCCGCCGCCACATTTCAACCGGCATCTTCATCGCCGGGCGTCGGCTTCTCTACAACATCTACGGGCACGGCAGCTACCGCCTCACGCTATCGGTGGACGGCAAGCCGCTCGCTAAGCCCGACCGCTGGACGCAGACGCTCGATCCGCTGACGGCAAAATCAATCGTCACAAACGTATTCGGCGACGTCACGCGCGTGGTCGAAACATTCGTCGCATCAGGCCGAGACGTCATAGCCATTCGGCAGACTTTCCCGGGCATCGCTCCAGAGCGTCTTGCCGTGGGCCTCGACTATACGCCGCACAGGGACGCGGCTGGTCGCATTGTCGTGAGCCCCTGGGATGAGATGCCAGATGGCCGCGCATATTCCTTCACGGCGTATGGACGCAACATCGACAAAACGCGCATCACCATTCGCCACGCAAAAGAGGACGGTGCGTTCGTGACGTTCATCTCGTACGACAAGCAGGGCGACAAACCATACGCCGGCACGTATGCCGATCTTGCGAAGCGCCACGAGTCCGTATGGCGCAGGTACTATGCCGCGTCGTCCGTGCAGCTGCCCGACGCGAAGCTGATGCGCATGCGCGTGATGGCGGAGTACCAGCTCAAGTGCAACGTCACGCGCTGGAACCTCCCGGTGGGAATCTTCCCTTCGCACTGGAACGGAAACTCGTTCGCATTCGACGAGCTCTATGGCGTGCAGGGACTGCTCTCCGCCGGCCATTTCGAAGAGGCACGGCATGTGGCGGAATTCCGCTTCAACACGCTCGGGCAGGCCAAGAGGCGCGTTGGCGGCGGGGGACGCGGCGCGCGGTGGTATTGGGAGTGCATGGAAGATACCGTTAGGGAGGGCGCGCCGTCGGGACACTGGCTCGACCACATCTTCCAAATGTCCGCAATCGCCCAGACGTGCAACCTCACGGCGTCATATATCGGCGACCTCAAGTTCCTGCGAGATAAGATGTACCCCGTGATGCGCGAATGCGCGCGCTTCTATCGTGCGCAGTACGTTTATGACGCGGCCGATGGTTCGTCGTTCGTCGGCATCTGCACCGACCTTGAACGCCTCGGCGCGGCGAAGGAGCGTCCGTGCATGACGACGTGCGGCATCATCCACACGTTCCGCGCATGCGCAGCGGTGGCGGACCGGCTTGGCGTCGACGCCAAGGAGGCGGCAGATTGGCGAGAGAAGGCGGCGAGACTCGAGAAGTCGCTTCCTGTCAAGGACGGGCGCTTCGTGCCGACTGCCAACGACCCCGATGCCGTCTCCATGGGCACGCTTGCGGGCTATTTCCCGTTCCCGATCTTTCCGAAGGGGCATCCGGAGCAGACGGCTGCTGTCAATTTCTTCCTCGCGCAGGGCACGAGGGCAGGGAACATGTATGCGATGGGGAAGAAGATCTGTCCATGGTATGCGGGCACGATGGCGATGGCGGCACAGCGGGCGGGGATGTACGAGAAGATCTATCCGCTTGTCATGGAGGCGATGGCCTCGGCTGGATGCTACGGCGAATACTGGGAAATCAACGAGCCGGGGAACGTGCAGATCAAGCCATGGTTCATGACGGCCGCAGGCAACTGCCTCTACGCCCTGAACCAGATGCTGCTTGCGGAGATGGACGGAGAATGCCGCATCGGCGCGGGCGTGCCGGCAGACTGGAAAGACTGGTCGTTCCGGCTCCCTGCGGAGAGCGGCTACGAAGTCGAGTTCGCGATGAAGGGCGGCAGGGCCGAGAAGCTCGTTCTGCGCCCGCGCCGCATAGATTCCGCACGCAGGATCAAGCTAGTTCTGCCCGACGGTTCGCGCCGCGAGGCAGCGCTGGACAAATCTGAAGTCGTGGTTCTAGAATAATATTACGACGGTTTCCACATGATCTAAATCATGGGGACAGGTATAATGTAGAACGGCTTCTTTTCTGGTGGAGAAGAGTCGTT
>CAMIVJ010000298.1 GCA_946401765.1 uncultured bacterium
GCGGATGGACTGCGGGGCATCGGCGATGTAGCGGTGGAAGTCGATGCAGATGCGGTCCCAGTCGTCGTCGGGATCCATGCCAAGCTGCTTGTAGAATGTACGTGCGGGAAAGCCGAAGTGCGCGCGGTAGAATTCGCGCGTGGTTGGAGGGAGGCCGCGGTCGGCCAGCATGTGGTTCAGGGCGATGACGGCGGCGTCCACGTCGTCGAGCAGAGTGCCGTTCCAGTCCCATATTATGTACGGTGTCATGGCGCACATTATACCACTCTCGGCGTGTTTGCGCCACATGCAAATTTCGCCACCTTAGAACTCCCGAGTTCTTGCGCGTTCTCTTTGACTTCTGCGGGGGGAAATGGTATCATTCATCTAGTTCGCCTATTGGGCAATGTCGTTCAATGCGCAAGTCAGGCAAGAGAGGAAAACATCGATGAGTGTTCACCAACGTCAATTGGCACAGTTGTCCACAAATCACAAGTGGCAATTTGCTTTTGCGGCAATGGTTGTCTTTGCCGTGTGTGCGGCGAAGGGGAGCGAGCGCTTCCCGTTCGCCGTCTCGTACGGCGGCGAGACGAACGCGACGAGCGTGGCGCATCTTCTCGACGCGCCTGCCGGCAAGCACGGTTTCGTGCGCGTGGCGGGAAGCGAGTTCGTGACGGATGCGGGGCCCATCCGCTTCAACGGCACGAACCTAACGGGCCCCGCGAACTTCCCGGAGCATGACGTGGCCGACCGTCTCGCCGCGCGCTTTGCGCGGCTTGGCGTCAACTGCGTGCGCCTGCACTTCATGGACACTTGGTACTCGAACTTCATGGACTCTCGCCGCCAGTGCATTCTCGACGACGACTCCAAGACGCAGCGCAGGCTCTCCCCCTCGCAGCTCGACAAGCTCGACTATCTGATCGCCGCGTTCAAGAAGCGCGGCATCTACGTGAACATGAACCTCCACGTCGGCCGCACCCTCGACGGACGCGACGACGTGCCGGCCGGCTCGCCGTGGGCGAACAAGACAGTCGGCCAGTTCATGCCGCGATGCATCGAGCTCCAGAGGGAATACGCGCGCGACCTTCTCACGCATGTGAACAAGTACACCGGCAACGCCTACACCGACGAGCCCGCAGTTGCGATGATCGAGATCAGCAACGAGGACCGCGGCCTCGTGGTCACGCGCCGCAACATGGGAATCAAGAGGCTTGCGAAGCCGTTTCAGGAAGAGCTGCAGCGGCAGTGGAACGCGTGGCTGAAGAAGAAGTATCCGAAGAACGAGGTGAAATACGCGAACGGCAAGGCGCCGCTGCTGAACAACTTCCCGAAGGCGTCGAAGCAGTTCCGCAAGGACTTCGACGACTTCCTCTGGGACAACGAACTCGAGTACTGGAAGGGGATGCGCGACTATGTGCGCGAGACGCTGAAGGCGAAGTCTCCCGTCTCCGGCACGCAGGCTGGAACATCCTACAGCCCGCTAGACATCCAGCGTCGGCTCGACTACGTCGACGCGCATGCCTATTTCCACCATCCGCAAGGGAAGGGCCGGGGATGGGTCGTGAAGAACTCGACGAACGAATGGTTTGCCGGCGGCGAGTCGCTCGTGCATGGTCTTTCGACGCTCAAGAACCTCGAGACCAGGTCCCACGCGCCCGAGAAGCCGTTCACGGTGAGCGAATACAGCCATCCGTTTCCCAGCCCGTTCACGGGCGAGGGTCAGCCTCTCGCCTGCGCGTACGGGCGCATGATGGGATGGGACGGCATCTTCCAGTACAGCTACAACCACTTCCCGGAGGCGTTCGAGCCGGAGGGGATGCCGTGGTGCATCTTCGACGCGCTGGCGACGCCGTCCGTGTGGGTGCATGCCCCCGCGTGCGCTGCGATGCTCGTGCGCGGCGACATGAGGTCCGACCGCAGCGGGAAACTTGGCGAGTTCGTATGGAACAAGGACCGTCCAGGTAAGGAGTACGTTGCCGTCAACACGACGAACACAAAGCTATTCGTTGGCTATGCCGACGGACGAGAGATCAAACTTGGCGGCGTGTCGCTAAAGGTCGGCGCAACGGAGACGGGTGCCGCGGTGATTTCTCTCGTCTCGCGCCACGCGACCGGTTTTGGCGAGAGCGGCAAGGCGAGCGTTCTCGTGGCGGCGAGCGGAGTTGCCGCGAACATGGACGCGAAGATCGAGCGCGTTTCGGAGAAGCTGGTGCGTCTTCCCAGCCGCGGCCATGCGCCTGTTTGCGCGGAGGGGATTCCGTGCGAGCTGACGATCCCTGCGCCGCCATCTCGCGTGAAGTGCTGGGCGCTGGATTCGAGCGGCGCGCGCGTGCAGGAGCTCGCGCCCACCCCTGCAGACGACGGTGCTTCCGTCATTCGCCTCTCGCCTGCCTGCCGCACGCTCTGGTACGAGCTCTCCATCTCCGACTAGGCATTCAATATGCAGCACGCGGTTGACTTGGCAGCGGAGAGAGGTTGGATATGACGTCGACAAAAGGAGAAATCCGTACTGGCGAAGAGACGAGACGAATGCCTTGGAGCGTTCGTGCCGCATGTGTGATCGCCGATGCGTACTGCGCAGCAATGGCGTTAGTGGTGGTCTGGCTAGCGACGGTCAATCGCAATGCGGAATGGCTTTGGATACTTTTTCCGCTCCTTCTGATGTTTGGCGGCTGTGCCGAGCTCCACCATGGGCGGGCATGGACGCGGCGCTTCTTCGCGCTGCTTGGCGCCTTAGGCGTGCTTGCCGTGGCTGTCGCAGGCAAGGCTGCGCTTGCATGGACGCTGCCGCCGATTGTTCTGCCTTCTCTGCTGTATCTTCCGTCCTCGCGCTCATGGTGGCTTCCCGAGGGAGAGCGGGCGGGACTTTCGCGCATCGTGTGGATGGGGCTGCCAGTGGTAGTGGTAGCCATTCTCATGCCGATACTTTACGATATGTACTGGAGTTGCATGGGCGATGGCATTGCGTCAAGTGCTGCCATGGCTGCGCGGGGAAGGCAGTTCTTCCTTCAGATGGTGGCAAATCCTGAAACGTGGCACGAGAATGGAGACGCGGCAAACTCCACGGACTTTGTGAAACGGTTTATGAAGGAGAAGACGGCAAGGAGCGGCGATGCGGCAGATGCCACGGCAGCTTCACTCGCCTTGGCAGCGTCTCTTTTGAATGGAGAGTGCGAATGGTGCATTGCAGTTGACGTGCCAGAAGACGCTGATGATGCCATTCCGGTGATGTTCTCGGCGAATCTGGACCCTGCCGACATCCCGCTTCAGTGGGATTATGCGTCCGGTCAAGTGCAGCTGCCGCTGAATGGACGCAAGCTTTCCAAATGCGGTAATATGGTTGTCGTCATTCGCAAAGGCGGCTCGGCGCAGGTGATCAAGCCGAAGTATTTGACGCCGAGGATCTTCTACAATGCGCCTACGGGCAGGGTGTCGCGTTCCGTCACCTACCTCACACCAGACGGCCGTGCGGCACTCGGCAGCCGCCGCTGATCTGCAGGGGCAGTCCCCATGTCTAGATCAAGCTTCCGTGTATTTACAACTTACGGGTTCTTGCGCGTTCGCTTTGACTTATGAGAGGGGAAATGGTATCATTTTATTGCTTTGAGTTCACTCATGAACAAGGTTGTTCATGGTACAAGGCAAACAAGAGAGACGCGATGAAATTGTTTCATGGAAGCAATGTTGAGGTAGTGACGCCGAAATTGATGCCGATGGTTCGTGTATTGGATTTCGGACGTGCCTTTTATCTCACTTCGGACTTCGAACAGGCGTCACGTTGGGCGAAGACATCCGTTCTAAGACGAGGCGAAGGTGTTGCTGTAGTGAATCTCTATTTCAAGGGCGCATATTCAGAAGAGGAGGCGTTACGTAGACTGCTTCCGCAAAGGTTGAGGGATCAGTTCGCCATGAAGACGGATGCTGCGCTGGGATGCTTGACGTTTCTGGAAGGGAGGAATGTATGAGTGGAGTTCCCGTTGACGTTCTAGACTACTACGACGAAGAGGTCGTGCGCCGGATCATCGAGAAGTACGGATATGGCGAACGCGAGGCGCTTGGACTCTTTCTTGATTCGCAGACGTATGGTATGCTTGCAAATCCGAAGATGGAGATGTGGCAGTTCGGTCCAGAAGGAATCTTCAACATCTGGGAAAGTGAGAAGATCACGGGTTCGCCGAAGAACTCGGCATATTTGAGGATGGTGTAAAATGAGCAAGGAGTTCCGTTTCTTCATCTATCTGCTTGAACGGTATGCCGAACATCTTGGGGTCTCCGCCGATGTCGTCTACCATCGTCTGTTGCAGAAGAATCTTGTTGATTACGCGATTGGGATGTAT
>CAMIVJ010000299.1 GCA_946401765.1 uncultured bacterium
TTCCCTTGTCCGCAGGAGGTTGGCGCGTTCTCCAGGTCGATCCAAATAAGCCTAGAACCGGCAGTTTGAAATGACATAGGCCACAAAGAACAGCAGAACGCCGCTGCGGCCATGGATGATATTGCCACGAATGTCTTCATGGCCAAATGATACCATGCCCGCCTTCAACCGTCAAGCGTCAACATTCACCGTATATATTCACCGTATCGGCCGCGCATTGGCGCATGCCGATTTCAGTTCTGGGCGCTTGCGCGGAGTGCGGGGATTTGGTAAACTAGGCGTGTAACGACTGTTGTTCCGGCTAACGGGAGAAGAACAATGCTGAAATCGAGATTCATGTTTGCAGCGGCCATGGCGGCGTGTGCGTGCGCGCTCCATGCAGACAGGACTATCGAGGCCGACTACACGCTGGAGGCCGACGAGGATTGGAGCGCGGACGGAATCGTGACGATAAGCGCGAACGCCCTGGTCAACCTCAACGGTCATTCCCTTACTGTCGTCGGGTTCGACGGCACCGGCGCGATCGGCAATCCCGTTGGTCTCCCCGCCGGGTACGAACGGCTGGAGTACCTCGACGCGAGCGGTACGCAGTACATCGACACGGGCGTGAAGGCGAGCGGCGAGGTGAAGGTGGAGGCCGACATAATCTACAAGGGGCCGTCCAGCACCGCGTACATGCCGTTCCTCTCATCGTCGCTGAAGACGGGGAGCAACAACACCGTGACCGACAGGGCCTACGGTCTCTGGGTGTGGCCGAACAACGGCAACAAGTGGACGATCATGTACAGCGGCTCCACGCAGATAAGCGGCATCGCGGCGACGCCGGACGTGCGGACTGTGATCGAGGCGACATGGAGCGCGGCGAAAAGGACGCTCGACGTCAACGGCGCCACATGGAACAACACGGGCAACCTGTCCAATCCAGTCGACGTCTCCTTCACGATGTACATGCCTGCGAGAAATTTCGGAGGCACGGGGAATGGGGCAGGGCCTTTCAGGATATACTCCGTCAAGATCTACAATCCGCAGACCTCGCTCAAGCGCAACTTCGTCCCCGCGCGGCGGCTGGTGGACGGCGAGGTCGGTTTCTACGACATGGCCGGCAGGGCGTTCTTCGAAAATCTCGGCTCCGGCGAGTTCGCGCCGGGCCCCGCAGCTGGCCGCGGCGGCGGTGAACTGCACATCAACGTCGCAAGCGGTGAATTCTCCAATTCCACCGTCGCGATAACGAACGCGGTGAAGGTGGTGAAGGAGGGCGGCGGCACGTACGTCGCCGGCAAGGAGCAGCACTACACGGGCGGAACGCTCATCGCAGAGGGCAGGGCGCGCAGGGATACGAACAATGCGTACGGATTCGGCACGTGGGGAACCGCCGTCGAGGTTGCCGCCGGGGCGCAGATCCTCATAGAGGGGAAGCCCCAGACGCTAAACGGCTACAACGTTACGATAGCGGGCGCCGGACCGGACGGCAAAGGCGCAATCTACGGCGACAGGATGCGTGCAGGCGGCTATGCCTCGTCTTACATCGGCAGCCTGGCGCTTTCGGACGACGCCACGATCGGAATCAACGGCGAGGATGCGTTCAACCTGCGCCTCAACAGCGATCCATGCCGGATTTCGCTCAATGGCCACAGGCTCACGGTCAACGGAAACGCGCGCTTCTTCGTGTTCAACGGCGTAGTGCAGGACGGCGGCGAGATCGTGGCGAACGTTTCCAACAACGGCAGCGGAAACGCCGGCTTCTACACCTCCGGCAGCGCGTTCTCCGCGCCGCTTGTCGACATGACGGTGCTTCCCGGCGCGAACATCGGCGGCAACAGCGTCGTGGTCGTGACAAATCTCACGTTCGGCGGCGTGCGCGCGCCGCGCGAAGACCAGAAGCCACATGCGATCGTGCTTGGGCGCTACGCCGTGAAGGCGACGGCCACGAGCTTCCCCGCCGTGCAGCTCGGCGACGCGGCGCATCTCGCGCCGGTGTTCGACCTTGGCGACTGCGACGCGCCGTACGACGGCGTCGCGAGCCCGCTCACGTTCGTCGATGGGGCGGTCGTGACGGTGTATGCGGGAACGCGCACGGTTGCGGCCGGCGACCGCCTCGTGGCATGGAGCGAGGAGAACCAGCCTAAGACGACCGTCCAATTCCGCCTCGAGGGCGAGGGCTGGACTGCGGAAGAGCGCAACATCGCCCTGTCCGCGCGCGGGGACGGGCTGTACGTGAAGACGACCCTTGCGCCGCACCATGCGCGCTGGGACGTGGAGGGAGAGGGGTGGAAATACTACCAGGAAGACGGCACGGACTATCCAGGCGAGTGGACGGAGGGGATGGAAGACGTCGAGGTGTGGTTCTCGTCCGACGCGGAATACCGCGCGATCGTGGAGCAGGGCGTCGTGCCGCTCAGGTACAAGCTCACGGGCGTGTACGACCTGCCGGAAGGCGAAGGGCTGTACGACATGGGAGCGCTGCCGTTCGTCGTGGCGGACGGGGCGACGATTGACGCGAAGGGACGTTCGCTCAAGCTGCCGGCCTCGGCGTTCAAGGGAGAGTGGCCGTTCACCGTCACTTCGACGGCCGCGGGCGGCGAGCTCGTCGTCGAAGTCGCGGGCGGGACGCTCGAAAACACCCTTGTTTCGCTCGCCGGGCTGCTGAGGCTGACGAAGAAGGGCGCGGGAACTTTCGTTTCGCGGCTTGCCCAGAGCTACAGCGGCGGAACGTATGTCGAAGAGGGCACGGCGCAGCCGCCGGACCCGCCGGCTTGGAACGACACAAGATACTGCTGGGACTTGTTCAAGGCGTTTGGCGCAGGCGAAATCATAGTCGGGCCGAACGGCGCCTTCGACATGCGGGCGAACTACGCATACCGCACCTGCGTGAAGCTCGCCGGCGGAAAGCTGCAGAACAGCGGGCCGTTCCCGATGACGAACAGAGGTGCGGCGGGAACGGGCGTCGGGGCGCTTCTTGCGGACTCCACGCTCAAGGTGACGTTCGGGGTCGTGTTCGGCGACGTGCGCAGCTCCGCCGGGGGAGAGCCGATAGACCGCGGCGACCTCGGCGGGCATACGCTTCACATCGACCTTGAAAACGCCAACGGGACGAACGGCGACCTCGTAATGCGCCAGTCGCTCACGAACGGCACCATCCGCACAAGCGGGAGGCGCGTGCTGATCGTCAACGACGCCCTCGACCTTCGCACCACGACGCTTGACGTGGCCACCGCGATGGACATCGGGAACACGGTGGAGCTGAGGGACTACATCGCCAACTACACGGCGGGCTACATCAAGGGCGCCGGAACGCTCAACGTGTACGGCACGTTCAAGCCGAATCAGGACACGTTCTTCGGCTGCACCATGCAGAACGGCTCCGTCCTCGACCTCGCAGGGCGCAGCACCGTGTTCAACACCACCTGCACGCTCGTGAACGACTGGGGCAAGTCGGCCACGCTGAAATACGCGGCCGGGGCGAAGGTGACGGTGAACCTCGCAGGGCGCGGCGACATCCGCGAACTTTCGCGTCTGCAGGACGAGGAGACCGGCGAGAAGGCCGGCTACGTCGTGAAGTGGACGGCGGCGGGCGCTCCGGACGAAAGCGTTGCGTTCGTGCTCGACGATGCGACCGCCGCTTCGATGCGGCTTTACAGGATGCCCGACGGGCTGCTCATCGCGCCCAATCCGGGCCTCAAGATCTACGTCCGCTGATGGATTCTTCCCTTGTCCGCAGGAGGTTGGCGCGTTCTCCAGGTCGATCCAAATAAGCCTAGGACCGGCAGTTTGAAATGACATAGGCCACAAAGAACAGGAGAATGCCGGCGAGACTTGGCAAATGCGGAAAACAAGCGGGAGTAAAATCAGCTGAGCATGCACGAGGCGGCCGGGATTTGGTATAATATGCGTCGTCCGGAAATGTCGTTCCGGTTAACGAAAGGATAGTTCAGATGCTGGCTAAACTCATACTAAAGCGCATTCTGCCGTCGCTGATCGCGCTGGCGCTCGTTGTTCTGGGATGCCTGTGGCTATACGGCTTCGTGGGCGTGAAGGCCGGATGGATCGGTCCCACCGAGGTGCCCAGCCTCAACAAGGTGTCGCACCACGGCGCGGAGGCCGCAGGCGGCGTGGCTGCAGCGGCCAAGGCCAAGGCCGGCGCGGCGGCCGACAAGGCGAAGGCCGCAATCGGCCTTTGATGGGAATGTGTGCGCCACAGGGCGCAGAAGGCAAAAGGGGAGGGCAGGAACTAGACAATGAACAGAATAGTCATTTTGGACTACGGCTCGCAGTACACGCAGCTGATAGCGCGGCGCATCCGCGAGCAGGAG
>CAMIVJ010000300.1 GCA_946401765.1 uncultured bacterium
CGTGCTGCAACGTCACGGGCGACAACGTGTGCACCTACACCGTGGCGCACAGGTGCGGGTTGAAGGGCGAAGTTCGAAGTTTAGAGTTTGAAGGTTGAAGGAGAAAACAATGGAAATCAAACCGCTGTTCATAGTGATGAGCGCGCCCTCCGGGTGCGGAAAGTCAACGCTCATAGACATGCTTCTGCAGGAGTATCCCGACCTTGAGTACTCCATCTCGTGCACCACGCGCGCGCCGCGCGGCAATGAAGAGGACGGCGTGGACTACCACTTCCTCACCGTCGAGCGATTCCGCGAGCTGCTCGCCGAGAACGCGTTCCTCGAGTATGCCGAAGTGCACGGCAACTACTACGGCACGCTGCGCGGGCCGATCGAGGACGTTCTGCGCGTGGGACACTCGATGATTCTGGACATCGACGTCGTCGGCGCCGCCAAGGTGCGCCACTTCGTCACGTGCCATCTGCCGCCGGAAGATCCGCTGCGTGCAGGCTACATGGACATCTTTGTGAACCCGCCCTCGCTAGAGGAGCTGCGCTCGCGCCTAGAGGGACGCGGCACCGACGCCCCTGACGTCATCGAGCGCCGCCTTGCCAACGCAGAGGGCGAGATGGCCCGCGCCGGCGAGTACATGTTCCAGGTGGTGAACGACGATCTCCACATGGCCTACCGCCGCCTCTGTGACCTCATCGACGTGCGCAGCGGGCGCATGTAGAAATCAAGGTGTGCCGCCCCGTTTAGAAACGATAGCTGACGGTAAGGCCGGCGGACTGGGAGAGGCCGTTGTGCGTGTCGAACTTCCACTCCTCGCCCTGCGAGTCGATGAAGCGCGCGTCGTGCGACATCATGAACACGAGGCCGTAGCAGAGCGTCACGTCCATGTTGCCCCAGTGCCACTGTAGGCCTATCGTGCCGATGTGGCGGTCGCCGGGGGGAAGCATCGTCGAGCCGTCGTTGCGGCGGTGGCTGCAGGGGTCCATGTCGTACACGTACGAGGCGAGAAGGGTGAAGTTCTCGTGGAAGTCCCATGCGCCGCCTAGGCCGATGCGGTACACGTCGTGCCAGTTGAGCTTCGTCGTCTTCACTCCCGAGGGGAGATGGAAGTTGATCTCGGGCATTGACGACCATTCGGTCCAGGTGAGCGCAGAGCCGAGATGCACGGTGTCGGTGACGTCCCAGTTGCCGCCGATGGTGACGGACTGCGGAAGGCGGATGTCGGCGCTGGCGTGTCCGGTGTTCCCCTTGGCGGCGGAGTTGAGCGACGAATCTACGGTCTGGTGCGCCTGCGCGTTCGCCTGCTGAATGGCCTGGGCGTAGTAGGTGTCCCAATACGGTGTGCCTGCGAGACCCATGTCGGTGAGGCGCTTGCGCACTGCTGCATCAGCCTGCGCCTCGGCGGCTGCGTAGTCGCGGGACTTAACGCGCGTGTGGTTGTATCCCTTCACCTTGGTGTCGATGTACGACTTGTAGAGGGCGCCGGCGGAGATCGAGTCGGTGAACTTGTAGCGGGTTGACAGCTCCCAGCCCCAGTCGGTGAAGCCGTTGTCGCCCTTCAGGTGGTTGCGCATTGAACCGTAGTAGTTGCCGTCGCTCACGGCCTGGGGGGAGGCATACTGGTCGAACTCGAAGTAGAGCAGGCGAATGCCGGCCGCCACGCTCCAGTCGTCTGTGATGCGGTATGAGACGTTGGGGTTGAGGGTGAGGCCTTCCACGAACGTGCTGCGCGTGTTCCAGGCCATCTCCCAGTCCTGGTTGTAGTGCGTGCCAAGGCCGTATTCCGGCGCGAATCCGAGTCCGAAGGAGAAGTCGCGTGGAAGCGGCACAACCACGTATGTGTGGGGCAGCATGAACGCGCCGGGATCCATCTTGCGGCCGTGGTGTCCGTTTATGGCGGTGTCGGCGGTGGGATGCTCCGTCACAAAGCCGACCGTCACAATGGTGTTCGTGAAGTCCGACATCGTGGCAGGGTTGTAGTAAAGAGCGGAAGCGTCCACTGCCTTGCCCATTACAGCGCCGCCCAGCGCAGTGCCTGCCGACGAGCCCTCGTACAGGGCAAAGCCCGCGCCAAACGCGGAGACCCCACACAGCGTCGCGCCAATGGCCGACAAGAGCAGTTTTTTCGTCAAATTGTCCTTCTTATGTGAAAGATACATTGCGACATTTTCCTTGTTTTTGTCAAGATGGAAATAGTTTATCATAATCGCCCCCGCAGATGCAAGCGGTATTTTGACAAAATTTTAGTTTTTGTCACATGTCCGTAATTAAGCAAAATCACCATAAGTCTCCAAAAATCTCAGAATAATCCTCACGGGGACAGTCCCCACAGAAGAGTGATGCGGGGACTGTCCCCTAGTTGACATATCTAGAGCGTCGCGAAGGGTAAGACACAAGATGAAGTAGGAGTGGTGGAGTAACGGAATATTTGGTAAACTGTTCATCATGCGATGACAGAGGAACTTTCAAACGGAGAGAAGTGAGGAGAAAATGAAAGCGTCGAGCATGATTGCATTGACAGTCACGGTGGCGGCATTCGCCGCCTTTGCCGCGCAGCGCACCGGGCCTTGGACGCCAGCGCAGGCGTGGGAGTGGTACAACGCCCAGCCGTGGATCCGCGGCTGCAACTACATGCCCGCGAGCTCGCCCAACCGCTATGACATGTGGCAGGTGTGGGAGAGCGACAGGCGCTTCGAGGAGATGGACCGAGAGCTCGCGCTCGCGGAGTCCATCGGCTTCAACACCGTGCGCGTCATCATCGCTGAGGACAACGGCTTCGCCGTGTGGTGCGAAGACCACGATGGCTACATGCGCAACCTCGAGCGGTTCCTCGCCCTGTGCGGCAAGCACAAGATACGCGCCATCATGTGCCTCGGTAACGACTGTTCGCGCCCGAAGCCGCTCTGGTCCGTGCCGAAGCCAGGTCCGCAGCCGTACGACATCGGCTACCACGGCGGACGCAAGCGCAGCCAGCACGGCAGCTTCCCCGGCATGATCGGCTACATCAGCGCCGATGATCCGGAGCTGCAGCCGAAGTTCTTCAGGATGTGCGAGGAGGTGATGGAGAAGTACAAGGACGACGACCGCGTCCTCTTCTGGAACATCTGGAACGAACCCGGAAACAACGGCCGCGGCGAGGTTTCGGCGCCGCTCATCAAGAGGCTCTTCGAAATCGCATGGAAGGTGGGCGTGAAGCATCCATGCGCCGCCGACATCTGGCGCGGACAGGTGAAGCCGGTCAATCCCGCCGAGAAGGTCTCAATGGAGATGAGCGACATCATCAGCTACCACACCTACAGTCCGCTTGCGACGCAGATCAAGATCGCGAAGGAGCTCAAGGAGAAGTTCGGGCGTCCGATGATCAACACGGAGTGGCTTGCGCGCATCCGCGGCTGCGACGTGCAGGACTGCTACCCGTTCTTCGCGCAGGAGAAGATCGGCTGCACCTGTTGGGGATTCGTGGCCGGCAAGTACCAGACGTACGAGCCTTGGGAGAGCATGTGGCGCCAGATCGATAATGGCGGCGGGAAGGACTACAAGATGACGAAGTGGTTCCATGACCTGTATCGCCCGTCGCTACGACCCTACGACCCAGAGGAGATCGACATCATCAAGCATGTAAACGCACAGATGGACGCGGAGCTGAATGGCGAGTCGCTGCGCGCGAAGATCGTGAAGTCGTACAAGATTCTAGGGCGAGACATGTGGCACGGCTACCGCCGCACGCAGTTCGACTTCAACGGACGCAAGGCATGGGTCGTCGAGCCGTCCATCGCGCCGCTGGTAGTGTCACGCGTCCCGCGTGACCGCGATGGCATGCAATGGGTCTGGAACATGCTCTGGCCCGACTGCAACGTGGAGCGTATGCGCGTGACCGACCTCCTCAAGTGCGGTTTCCACTACGCCTACATCGACCTCTTCGACACGCGCATGGACAATGCGGGCGTCGCGGCCGCATCCGCCTTTCAGTCGTTTCTCGTGAAGGGACTCGGCTTTGCGCCGAAGGCGAATCTTATCGGAATCAGCTGGGGCGGTTTCATGGCGGCGCAGTATGCCGCTGCAAAGCCGGCGAACGTCGCGAGAATCTACTTCGACAACGCGCTCCTCACCTTTGACGGATACACGCCGCCCGCCAAGGTTGGGCTGGGACCGTGGGAAAGGGCTGTTTCTGCTGGCGGGTGGCGCGACGATGCGCGCATGCCTGTGAATCTTGCACCCGCGCTTGCGAAGGCAGGCATCAAGGTCTTGCTCGTGTACGGCACCTCCGACATTGCCGTGAAGCCTTCCGTCAACTCGGCGGCATTCGCCGCGAAGTTCAA
>CAMIVJ010000301.1 GCA_946401765.1 uncultured bacterium
TTCAGCTGGGACACGTTCAACTACGTGAGCGCGCTTCATGGGCAGAGCCCCGACATCGCGCAGGGCGTGAACAGGAAGAAGGCCGAGAAGCAGGGTGCGGGCGACCAGGGAATGATGTTCGGCTACGCCTCGAACGAGACGAAGAGCCTAATGCCGGCGCCAATCATCTACTCGCACGAGCTGCTGCGCCATTTCACGAAGCTGCGCAAGACGGGGAAGCTGAAGTATCTGCGTCCAGACGCAAAGAGCCAGCTCTCCATTGTGTACGAGAACGGCAGGCCAGTCTCGATCGAGACGGTGGTGCTCTCTCATCAGACCAACGAAGATGGCGCATGCCGAAAGTGCTATGCGGAGCTAGAGGAGATCGCCCGCGCGGAGCTTGCGAAGACGGGGCTCGTTACGAACCGCACCAAGTTCTACGTGAACCCCACTGGCAAGTTCGTGGTGGGTGGACCGACTGGCGACAGCGGACTCACCGGGCGCAAGATCATCGTCGACACGTACGGCGGCATGGCGGCGCACGGCGGTGGCGCGTTCAGCGGAAAGGATCCTTCGAAGGTTGACCGCAGCGCGGCCTACTACGCGCGCTACGCGGCGAAGAACATCGTGGCTGCGGGCCTCGCTGACCGCTGCCAGATACAGGTGGCGTACGCGATCGGCGTCGACAGGCCCGTCTCCGTGTGCGTGAAGACGTTCGGCACGAACCACGGCGTCACGAACGAGCGGCTGGAGAAGATGATCCTCTCCGGCAAGGTGTTCGATTTCCGTCCGTACGCGCTCATCGCGGACCTCGGCCTTGCGAAGCCGAAGGGGTGGTGCTACCGCGACACGGCGAACTGCGGCCACTTTGGGCGCAGCGAGTTCCCGTGGGAGAAGACAGACCGCGTGGAGGCGCTGAAGGAAGCCGTCGCGCGGCCAATTTGAAACGAGTCCACGCAAGCAGTTGCTCAAGCCGAAGCGTCAGACGCCGAGGTTCTTCTGCAATGCGCCTACGGGCGGCATCAGCAGGCTCAACAATGAATGCGGACGAAGATTCCGCGCAAAAGACGAAAGGCAAGAGGAAGATGGCGAGAGTGATTGCCATAGACGGTCCGAGCGGCTCGGGAAAGAGCTCCACTTCGAAGCGAGTGGGCGCGGCGCTGGGGTTTCTGCACGTCGATTCGGGCGCGCTGTACAGGATAATGACGTGGCAATGTCTCGAGAAGGGCGTCGACACGCAGGACGAATCGGCTGTGGCCGCATGCGCGAACGAGGTCGAGGTGGAGTGCCGCGCGGAAGGTGGCGCAATCGCATACTACGTGGGCGGCGAGCCGCCGGGCGAGCGTATCCGCACGCCAGAGATAAACGCCCACGCATCGCACGTGGCGAAGGTGAAGGAGGTGCGCGAGAGGATCACCGCGCTCCTTAGGGACATGACGCGCTACGGGGACCTCGTTGTCGAGGGGCGCGACATCACCACCGCGGTATTTCCCGATTCCCCCGCCCGCTTCTATCTCACGGCGTCCGCCGAGGCGCGTGCCGCACGCCGCCAGAAGGAGGAGGTAGAGAAGGGCATCGCGAACCAGAGCGCCGAGGCCGTGAAGGAGAGCCTGCTAGCGCGCGACGCCATAGACTCCACGCGCAAGTACGCGCCCCTCAAGAAGGCCGACGGCGCGCTCGAGATAGACTCCACTGCGCTCACTCTCGACCAGGTGGTCGAGACCGTGCTCGCCGCGCTGCCCGCAGAATGGAGGAAGGCGCGGTGACGTTGGAGGAGCGGGACGAGGCGTTTGCAGATGAGTGGGCGCGCCGCACCGCCGGGGCGGACGCCGTGGTGTTCGACTTCGGCGGCGTGATCTCGGTTGCGCCCGACACTGAGGACTGGCCCGTGTACGACTACTGCGCATCGCGCGGCGTCGACCGCAAGGCCTTCGACGCCGGCTGGCGCAGCTATCGACATCTCTACGACGGCGGCTTCATCGGATTCGAGGAGATGTACAGGCGCACGTTCGCGGACGCTGGCGCCGAGCCGCCCACGCGAGAGGACTTCGATGCCCTCGTTCGCCTCGACCTCGAAGGATGGATCCGCACGCTACGCACCGACACACTCGCGCTAATGCGCCGCATAAAGTCGGAGGGACGCAAGGTGGGCATTCTCACCAACATGTCCCCCGACTTCTACGAGAAGCTGTTCGTCACGCGTGCCGCGGCATACCGCGCCCTCGCAGACGCCGAGGTCGTCTCGGGCCTTGAGCACATCTACAAGCCCCAGCCCGAGATATACTCCCTCATGGCCTCGCGCCTCGGCCTGCCGCCCGATAGGCTCTTCTTCCTCGACGACCTCGAGCGCAACGTCGAAGGTGCCCGCGCCTGCGGCTGGCAGGCAGCGGTGTATCCTGTGTGCGCAGTGCCTAGTGCTTAGTACCCAGTGCCTGTGGTGTAGTATGATTTGGACTGCTGAAACGGGCTTGCCATTTCGCGGATGATTTGAGATAATAAACAGGTGTCTGCTTTGACTAGACAAAACAGGGAATGCGCAATGCCCAGCAACATCACAATGAAAGACCATCGTTCGCTTTTCCGCCAGCTTCTGGCGGGAATGTACGACGCTGTTCTGATCACGGATCCCAATGGCCACCTCCTTGAGCTCAACCCGCGTGCCAAGGAATTTCTTCAGTATGAGACGGACGAGGTCATGGACAGCCCCGTGGGACGCTTCATTCCCGGCGTGACGCCGGAGATTGTACAGCGAATCCGCTCCGGCCTCGCCCAGGCGCGCCACATGATGCTGGACGCGAACTGTCTGCGCAAGGACGGCACCGCGTTCAGCGCCGAGGTAACTGTTAGCCTCATTGACCTGCTTGATCCAGGCGACCTTGTGTTCACCATCCGCAACACCGAACGCCGCCGTCGTCAGATAGAGGCATTCCGCACGAAGGAGAACGCCTACGCAGTGTCGCAGGCCGCGCTCTTCGCCTGCGGCGACGACGGCAGGTTCAAGGCCGCCAACGCGGCGTTCCTCGAGATGTTCGGCTTCGATACCGAGGACGACGCCCTAAAGGCTGAGTTCTGCGAGGTCTTCGACGACGAGCCGATGGCCGGCCTCTTCGAACGTGCCCTCAAGGGAGAGACGGTGGGGGTGCGCCTGACGGCGCAGGAGGACGACGACTCGCAGGATGTGGAAGTGCAGCTTGCGCCTGACGTCCATGGCAAGAAGACGGTTGGCGTTGTCGGATCGGTAGTCAGGGCGTAGCCATGAAGCCTCAGCGTTCAAGTTCATCCAGTCTCGGCCCGCGCGCGCCGAAGTTCTCCACGAACATCGAGGCGCTAAGCGTGCAGCGCGCGTCTTCCGGCAAGTCGCTCCAGGATTTCCTTGCGGAGCGGCTAGGCCTTTCGCGCCGCGCCGCCAAGGCGGTGATCGACGGGCGCAGCGTATGGGTGAACCGGCGCTGCGTTTGGATAGCGCATCATAAACTCGCCACCGGCGATCTGGTGGAGCTGCCGCGCACCGTAGTAACCGCGGCTCGCCGCCAGGCCGGCAGCGCAAGGGCAGTGGTGGAGCCCGAGGAGCGCACGCACGTGCGCGTGCTTGCTGAGACGCCGCACTACGTTGTGGCCGACAAGCCGGCTGGCATCCTTGCGAATGCCGACGCGAAGTCGGTGGAGTCCATTCTGCGCGTGCAGCTGAACGAACCCTCGCTGCAGGCCGTGCACCGCCTCGACCGCGACACCACGGGCTGCATTCTTTTCGCGCGCTCCTTCGCCGCGTACCAGGCCGCGGTCGAGGTGTTCAAGACGCGGCGCGTGGAGAAGACGTACCGCGCAATCGTGGCGGGCGCGTTCCCGTACGCTTGCCAGAAGATCGACGCGCCGATCGACGACCAGCCGGCCACTTCCTACGTGACGCGCGAGGCCGTGGGGGAGGACGCATCGTTCCTGCGTGTGCGCATCGAGACGGGCCGCACAAACCAGATTCGTCGCCATCTTGCGAGCGTGCGCTTCCCGATTGTGGGCGACCGCACGTTCGGACTCAAGCGCGCGCGCGATCCGAGGCTGATGACGGTGCCGCGGCAGATGCTGCACGCGGCGTCGATAAGCCTGCCCGATCCGATGCGCCCCGGCGAGACGATCAAGGCGCATTCTCCGCTGCCGGCGGATTTCCGCGCGGCGCTCAAGCTTTTCGGGATGGGGAAGAAGAGGTAGCCGCGTCTGATTCGTTCAGCGTGAAGCGCCAGCTGGGGGCTTGGAGCGAGGCAACCGCCGCGGACGCGGCGATTCTGTAGCCTGGCACCCAGATGACCTCGTTCGAGTTGGCATAGGCGAGAA
>CAMIVJ010000302.1 GCA_946401765.1 uncultured bacterium
ATCTTCATACGGTGATTCGAAGCGTTATGGCTTGTGCGATCGGCGTGGATATGGCATAATGTGGGCGCCTGCATCGTAAGTACAGGCGAGAAAGGCTGACGAATATGTCGAAAGAAATGATAGATGCCGCGCTGATGCGCGCTGCCGACACGAAGGCGTGCGTGATCGGCGACGGCGTGCTGCGCGAGACGGCCGCCGTGTTCAAGGCGCAGTTTCCCGGCGTGGCGCGCGCAATCGTGGTGTGCGATCCGCGCACTAGAGCCGCCGCGGGAGAGCGCGTGGAGGAACTGCTGCGAGAGGCTGGGGTGGACGTGGCGGAGTACGTGCTGGAGCCAGGCGGGCGCACGTTCCATGCCGACTACCACTACGCCGCCGAAGTGCGCGACGCGATCGCGAAGGCTAAGGCGGCGCGCCCCGGCGAGGCGATGGTGCCGGTGGCCGCAGGCAGCGGAGTTGTGAACGACCTCGTCAAGAGGGCGAGCGGCGAGCTCAACATCCCCTACATGACCGTGGCGACAGCGGCGAGCGTGGACGGCTATTCGAGCTTCGGCGCGGCGCTCAGAAGTCCCGAGGGCGCGAAGCAGACGTACCCATGCGCCGCGCCGCGCGCGATCATCGCAGACCTCGACGTGATGCGCACTGCGCCCGCGTGGATGGCCGCGAGCGGCTTTGCCGACCTGATGGCAAAGGTACCCGCCGGGGCGGACTGGATTCTCGCCTACGAACTTGGCGCCTCCGAATGGCACGACTCCGCCTGGCACACGGTGCAGGACGGACTCAAGGACGCCATCGGCGATCCGGAAGGCGTTGCCGCGATGAAGACCGAGCCGATGACACGCTTCGTGGAAGGCCTCATGCTCGGCGGATTCGCGATGCAGGACATGCAGAGCTCTCGCCCCGCCTCTGGCGCGGAGCATCTCTTCAGCCATCTCCTCGAGATGCGCGACCACACCTACAAGGGCGAGATCGTGCCGCATGGAATCCAGGTGGGCGTGTTCACCCTCTTCATGTGCCGCGTTTACGAGCAGATACTTGCGTTCGACTACTCGCGGCTCGACGTTGAGAAGTGCCTGCGGAACTGGCGTCCTCTCGAAGAGCAGGAGAAGGAGGGTTCTGCGGCGTTCGCTGGCACGAAGTTCCCCGAGATAGGAGTGAAGGCGGTGAGGGCGAAGTTTGTGGACCGCGAAGCAACGCGCGCACGGCTCGAAAGTTTCAAGGCGCGCTGGCCGCAGATACGCGCGCGCCTTGAAGGGCAGCTTGTGCCGTCCGCCGAGATGGAGAGGCGACTGCGCGTGGTGGGCGCGCCGACGACGCCCGAGGAGATAGGGTCCACGGTGGAGGCCTCGCTCGCCGACGCTCGCAAGACGATATTCATGCGCGACCGCTACATGTCGCTCGACCTCCTCGCCCTCACCGGCCAGCTCGACGATTTTGCGCGCCGGGCCTTTCCCGCCGCTTGCCCCTGAGCGCGGAATGGGGTATAATATTGTGACCTACAGAAAGAAAGTCGTTTTATGACACTCGAAGAACTTGAACAGGGCAAGGCCGCGTCGCTGGCCGAGATTGCCGCCGCAGCTGATGCCGCGGCGGTGGAGCAGCTGCGCATCAAATACGTTGGTCGCAATGGATCCATTCCGGCGCTCATCAAGGGAATGAAGGACGTTCCCAAGGAGGAGCGTCCAGCGTTCGGCAAGGCCGTGCAGGCATGGCGCGCCGAAGTGGAGGCCGCGCTCGCCGCCAAGGGCGCGGGCGGGGCCGCGGGCGGCGGAAAGGCGGAGGACGTCGACGCCACGCTTCCGGGCCGCTGGCCCGCCATTGGCGTTGAGCATCCCCTCAGCCGCGTGATCGCCGACACTGCGCGCATCTTCGGCAAGCTCGGCTTCACGGTGGCGGACGGCCCCGACATCGAGACGCGCTTCAACAACTTCACCGCTCTCAACACGCCCCGACCGCACCGACACGTTCTGGATCGACTGCCCGGAGATCCGCGGCGAAGGCATGGCGCAGAATCCAGAGGACCTTCTTCTGCGCACGCAGACCTCTCCCGTGCAGATCCGCACCATGCTCGCGAACAAGCCCCCCGTGCGCGTGATCTGCCCTGGCCGCACATACCGCCGCGACACCACCGACGCCACGCACTCGGCGAACTTCCACCAGATCGAGGGCCTCTATGTGGATACGAAGAGCGTGTCGCTCGCCGACCTCAAGAGCGTGCTCGCGTACTTCGCGAAGGAGATGATGGGAACTTCCGTGACGGTGCGCTTCAGGCCGCACTTCTTCCCGTTCACCGAGCCTTCGGTGGAAGTGGATTTCTCGTGCCATGTGTGCGGCGGCAAGGGATGCAACGTGTGCAAGCAGTCCGGCTGGATCGAAGTGGCCGGCGCGGGCATGGTTGATCCGCGCGTGTTCCGCCACGTTGGATGGAACCCCGACGAGGTGAGCGGATACGCCTTCGGCTTCGGCGTGGAGCGCATCGCGATGATCAAGTACGGCATTCCCGACATCCGCTGGCTCTACGAGAACGACCTTCGTTTCCTTTCGCAGCTCGCGTGAGTGAAAGTTACGGGTTTCGAGGTTTATGAGTTTCGAGGTTTCGCAGTTCAGAAACCCCGAAATTTCGAAACCAGAAACCCGAAACCTCGAAACCCGAAACCTCGAAACCCGAAACCTCGAAACCAGAAACCTCGAAACCAGAAACCCTGAATTTTTTGTGACGGAGAAAAGTAAATGACAATAACTGATGACATCAAGTACGTTGGCGTGAACGACCACGACGTGGACCTCTTCGAGGGGCAGTACGTGGTGCCGCGCGGAATGGCATACAACAGCTACGTGGTGCTGGGCGCGGAGAAGACTGCGGTGATGGACACCGTGGACGCGCGGTTCTTCGAGGAATGGTCCGGGAACGTGAAGGCGGCTCTCGCAGGCCGCGCGCTCGACTATCTCGTGGTGCAGCACATGGAGCCCGACCACTCGGCGTGCATCGCTCGCTTCCTCGAGGCAAATCCCGGCGTCACGGTTGTGTCGTCCGCGCAGGCCTTCCGCATGATGAAGAACTTCTTCGGCACGGAGTTCGAAGACCGCCGCCTCGTTGTGAAGGAGGGCGATACGCTCGACCTCGGCGGGCATGTGTTCACGTTCGTAGCCGCGCCGATGGTGCACTGGCCGGAGGTGATCGTGACGTACGACGCGCCGGCTAAGACGCTCTTCTCGGCGGACGGCTTCGGCAAGTTCGGCGCGAACGACGTGGAAGACCCGGAGGGCTGGGACTGCGAGGCGCGCCGCTACTACATCGGCATCGTGGGCAAGTACGGCGCGCAGGTGCAGGCGCTTCTCAAGAAGGCCGCGGGCCTCGCCATCGAGCGCATCCTGCCGCTGCATGGTCCGCTTCTTCAGACGCCCGAGGAGATCGCGCATGTCGTCAAGCAGTACAACACGTGGAGCAGCTACGCCGTTGAGAGCGAGGGCGTATGCATCGCCTACACGAGCGTGTACGGCCACACCAAGGCGGCCGCGCTCAAGCTCAAGGAGCTGCTGCTCGCGAAGGGTTGCCCGAAGGTGGCGATCACCGACCTTGCGCGCGACGACATGCCCGAGGCCGTCGAGGACGCCTTCCGCTACGGAAAGCTCGTTCTCGCCACCACCACGTACAACATGGACGTCTTCCCGTTCATGCGCACCTTCATCGAGCATCTCACCGAGCGCAACTACCAGAACCGGCTCGTTGGCCTCGTCGAGAACGGCAGCTGGGCGCCAGCCGCCGCGCGCGTGATGAAGGGCCTCTTCGAGAAGTCGAAGGGCATCGCCTTCTGCGAGAACACGGTGACAATCCTCTCCGCGATGAACGCCGAGACCGAGGCGAAGCTCGCGGCGCTCGCCGACGAGCTGCTGCGCGCGACTGTCTGACAGTCTTGAAGTTTCGGCTGCCGAGCAAAGCCTGCGGCATGTGCCGGAATAAGTCGTAGAAGATTGCAATCGAACTAAAGGAAAAACATGAAGAAGACATTTGTGGTATGCGCGGCGACGATCGCCGTTGGCATGTGCATGGCCGCGAACGACTATCCGTTCCGCGCCGCCGACATGACGAACGTCTCAATCCGCGCGGGCTTCTGGCTGCCGCGCTTCGAGACGAACCGCATCGTGACGGTGCAGGCCGACTTCCGCAAGAGCGAGGAGACGGGCCGCATCCACAACTTCGAGGCGGCCGGCAGGCGCGAGGGGCATGGTTTCCGCGGCATCCCGTTCGACGACTCCGACGTGTACAAGATCATCGAGGGCGCGGCCTACACGCTCTCCACGCA
>CAMIVJ010000303.1 GCA_946401765.1 uncultured bacterium
GTCGAAGAAAGAGTACATCACAAGTCCATTCGCTCCTTGGGCTATGCACTGCCAGCACATCGAGCGCAGTTCCGCCTCGGTCGGCGCGCGGCATCTCGCCTTCTCTTCGGGCGTCTTCCTGTACGCGGCCCAGTTGAACGCCTGCGGCACCTGCCAAACGGGCTTGCAGCCGAGCGTGCCGCGCATCGTCTTGCGCGTCCACTCCGTGGCCGTTGCCGCCGGCTTGTCGGGAATCGGATACGGGTCGGTGCCCACCACGTCGAACGACGGCATGTACTCGCGAATCGAGTTGTACTGGTATAGGACAGACCATCCTGGATGTCCGGGATCAAGCTTCTCCATCAGATCGCGGCGCGCGGCGAGGCGGGGCAGCATGCTGAGCGGCAGCTCGTCGTTGAGATACCACGCGAGAAGAGCGGGATGGTTCTTGAAGCGGCTCACGCGGTCCATGATGTAGCGCGTCTCGTCCGCCTCCGTCTTGATCCCCTTCGGCGCCCAGCGCGTGCCGCTGTAGATGTCCTTGACGCTGTATATCACCTTCAGGCCCTTTGCATGGCAGAGATCCATGATATCCGTCGAATCCGGCGCATGGTACGGCATGAGGCAGTTGAACGGACCCTTCGCGTACGTCTCGATCTTGTTCGTGGTGACGGCGCTCCAGTACATGCCAAGCGGAAAGAACGGCTTGCCGTCCACAATCGCGCGGCCGTGGCGGTCGAACCACGTCGCCATCGGCGGCATCCTATCCAGGCGGGTAAACGTCGCCTCCGCGCGGCCCAGACGCTTCGCTCCGTCGAAGAGCTCCGCCGCGATGCGCTGCGCGCCCATCTTCAGCTCGGCCACGCTCAGCGTCACGCTGTCGCCTATTGCGTTCGTGGCGCGCGTCCTGCACACATCGCCCTTCGCGTTCTGATACGTGAACCACGTGGCGAGGTCCGGGCCTGCATGGTCTTCCGGAACGTCAAGCGCCGCGCGGAACGTCACTTCGCCGTCGGCCGCCATGTTGCGGTACGCCGTCGAATACACTCCCGCCACGGGCGGCAGCACATATTCGCGCACCGACACGTCGTCGAACCACGCCTTGCCCTTCATTCCCTTGCGCACGTATGGATTCACCCTTGCCGTCACAGCCTCCTGCGGCACCTTGTCCGTAACGCCCTTGACGAGCGTCCAGTCCTTCGTGCCCTTCACGCCGTTCACGTACGCGCCGCCCAGCCACTTGCCGTCCGAGTTGCACCACTCGATGCATATCGTCGCGCCGCTTTCCTCTCCGGAGAGGTTCTCAGTCTTCACCCACACCTGGTACTCGTAGGCGTGTCCGGCCTTGAGCTGTATCTTCTGCCCGGGGAACGAGTAGAAGCTGGGGTCGTCGTTCTCGTAGCAGAGCGCGCGCGTGCCGTTGCGGCCTTCGCCGTCGCGGTACACGAACTTTCTGCCCACGGCGTTCCAGCCAACGGTCTTGCCGTCCACCACATCCTCGAATCCGCCGTTGAGGACGAGCTCTCCGCCGCAGCCGGGCAGACTCTTCGCGGCGGGGAAGAGGTAGCGGAAGTTCCTGCGAAGCGCCGCAAGCGTCTGCGCCGACTTGCTGCCGGGCTTGTGGCGTAGGCGCCTGCCTTCGACGGCGTCCATGAAGTCGGCGCAGCCGCACCAAGTGGTGAATAGCAGGCCGAGGTACTGTCCCTTGTCGTGCGCGACGGCGTACGAAAGGAACTTCTGCGCGTTCTCGGCAAAGCGCCACGGGCATAGATACATCTTGTAGCCCGCGTCGGCGAACACCTCCACGCTCTTGTAGGCCTTGCGGTTCTCGTAGTGCCAGTCGCAGATCGCGACGTCCTTGTCCACCATGCCCAGGGCCGCGCTGGTGCCGTTGGCGCTGGCCTCCCACTCGCCGTATCCGGTCGCCTTTGCGTCGAGCAGGCGGTCGCCCCACATCAGCGTGGATACTCCGCGCGCCTTCAGGTGGCGCGCGATGCCGTTCACCCAGTCGGCGAAAAGCTTCGATTTGGGAACGGCGCGGCAGCGCGGACAGTTTCCGATCTCGAACACCTCGTCGCATCCGATGTGCATGGCGTCCGCACCGAACGCATCAACAAGCTCGTCGACGAGCTCCAGCACGATGCGCCTTGAATCGGGATGAGTTGGGCAGATGCTGCGGCAGTAGTTGTGCGACACGGTCTTCTTCTCGGGCGACTCGTCAAGCTCCGGATGTCCCTTGAGAAGCCCGTCGTGAATCTCGTTTCCGCTCTGATGCCCAAGCAGGTTCATCTTAGGGATGAGGCGTATTCCCGCAGCATCGCATGCGGCCTTGATGGACCTCGCATCGGCAAGGGAGATGGGGTCGCCGCTTCTGCACTCCGGGTGGGATTTGAACTGGTAGCTGTACCGAACGAGCAGCACCAGTGTGTCCACGCCGGCCGGCTTGAGCGTGTTCTTGACGAACGCGCAGAAGCGCCCCACGTCTGCCGGCGAGGGCGCGGCTATCGCGATGCCCCTGCTCTTCCATCCGCCAGCTGGCTCCGGCGCCACGCCCGGCATGTCCGCCAAGTCGTTTTCCGCAGCCGCGATCGCCGCGGCGGCCATAATCGCCGCTGCAATGATTTTGAGTTTCTTCATTGGACTTCTCCTCGCGTTTCATCAGGCATTGAAGGCACACCGCGCCATTCTTCCGTTGCGCCCGCCGTAGATTATACATCATTATTCGGTCGCAGGCAACTCCAAGCGCCACTTGAACGCGCAAGATTCCACGCAGCATGTTGCGCCAGACGGCACAATCATGGTATAATCATGGCGTGGAGGAACAAAGGAAAGGACCATCCAGATGAAGACATTCTCGATTCTCGCGGCGGCGCTATGCTGCGCGGGCGCAAACGCAGCAGAATACTTCGTGGCAACCGACGGCTGCGACGCGGCCGACGGCTCCGCGGCGAAGCCGTGGCGCACCATCCAGCGCGCGGCAGACGCCGTGCAAGCCGGCGACACCGTGACGATCCGCGGCGGCGTGTACCGCGAGTGGGTTAAGCCCGCAAACGCCGGACGCAAGGACGCGCCGATAACGTACCAGGCCGCCAAGGGCGAAAAGGTGGTAGTGACCGGTGCCGATCCCGTAAAGGGATGGACGAAGCGCCATGACGGTCTCTGGACGGCGCGCCTCAGCTACGACGCGTTCGGCGGATTCAACCCGTTCACCGACTTCATCTCCGGCGACTGGTTCGGCAATGGCGGCAGTAAACGCTTCCGCACGCGCCTTCTCCAGGGCGGCAGACCGCTTGCGCTCTACTCCCGCGACTACATCCTCGGCCACGGCGGTGCGGAAAACCGCGCCCTCGTGAACATCGCCGGCATCACCTCCGGCTCGCACACCGTGCCAGGAGATTCCGCATCCGAGAAGAGCCCGAACGTGAAACCGGGATACCAAACAAAATGGGGCATGGAGCTTGGCTGGATCTACGACAAGTCAACGATTCTCTACAAGGGATTCGACCTCTCCACGCCCGCCGCCCGTCGGCTCAAGATACACTTCTCGAGCATGATGTTCCTGTCGCTGATCGAAGTCTGCGACGCGGCGAATCCCCAAAAACCGATTGCAACGGTTCGGCCGCCGCTTACTGGCGACTGGAGAAAGTACGATACGATCGAGGTTGTGCTGCCTGATTCGGCGGCTGGCGTGAAAGACCTGCTCTTCCGCGTGAGGGATGCGGATGTGGTGGGGCGTCCTCTCGGCCTTGCAGGCCTCATCAAGAAGAACAGCGCCGCCCTGGTGCACGGAATCACATACGGCACTATCATTGCCGCGTTCGAGAAGGATCCCAACGTGTGCGTGCCCGAGCTGATCGTGCGCCCCGCTTGCTTCTACCCGGCGATAGAACACCGCGACTACATCACGCTGCGCGGAATCACCTTCCGCGACGCAGGCCCCAACTGGGCGCCGCCCACGAGCGAGCAGGTGGGCATTGTCGGCACGCACTGGAGCCGAGGCTGGACGATCGAGGACTGCGAGGTCTCAGGCACCGAATGCAGCGGCATCACGCTCGGCAAGTACGGCGACGAGTTCGACAACGTCGGCCCCACCGCGCAAAACTACCACAACACGATCATGCGCTCGATCTCGAACGGACTCGACCGCGTGGGGCATCACCTCGTGCGCCGCTGCCGCATCACAGACTGCGGACAGGCGGGAATCTGCGGGTCGCTCGGCGCAGTCTTCTCCACGATCGACGACTGCGATATATCCTACTGCCACTGGAAGAAGCCCTACGGCGGCGCGGAGATGGCCGGCATCAAGATCC
>CAMIVJ010000304.1 GCA_946401765.1 uncultured bacterium
GGACGACGTCGCGAATCGAGTCGCAGCCGGTGAGCAGCATCACGAGACGGTCCACACCGAAGCCGAGTCCGCCTGTGGGCGGCATGCCGCACTCAAGAGCGGAGATGAAGTCTTCGTCAATCTTCTCGGTGTCATCGCCTGCCTGATGCTCAAGGGCCCTGCGCTGTTCAAGGGGATCGTTCTGCTCGGTGTAGCCAGGGCACAGTTCGCGGCCCGCGATCACGAACTCGAAGACGTCCACAAGAGACGGGTCGTCGGCGCACGTCTTGGCGAGCGGCACGAACTCGTGCGGGATGCGCGTCACGAAAGTGGGCTGGCGCAGGTTGCGCTCGATGAGCTTGTCGTACACCTCGTGCGTGAGCATGAGCTCTGTTGTAACGCCGTCTAGCTCGAGGTTCGTATCGGTTTCGCGTCCCTTCGCCTTCGCCTTCTCGAGCTGCGTCTCGAACGGAAGGTCGAACCAGTCGTCGCCCATCAGCTCCTTCACGAGGTCGCGGTATGCCACGCGGCGGTAGGGAGGCGTGAAGTCGATGATCTCCTTGTCGTCGCCGTACTCGATCTTGCGCGTTCCGACCACTGTGTCGCAGAGGTGAGGCAGCAGGCCCTCCATGATGGCCTCCATTGAAGTGCGGTCTCCGTACGCCTCGTAGATCTCGCACACGGTGAACTCCGGATTATGCGAACGGTCGATGCCTTCGTTGCGGAAGTCCTTGCCGAGCTCGAACACCTTGTTCATGCCGCCCACGATGAGGCGCTTGAGGTAGAGTTCGGGGGCGATTCGCATCACGCAGTCCTTGTCGAGGGCGTTGTAGTGCGAGAAGAACGGCTTGGCGGCGGCGCCGCCGGCCTGGTCCTGGAGGATGGGCGTCTCCACCTCGTGGAAGCCGAGGCCCCAGAGATACTTGCGGATCTCCATGATGAGGCGGCTGCGCATGAAGAAGCGCTGGCGGCTCTCGTCGTTCGTCATGAGGTCCACGTAGCGACGCCTGTAGCACTCCTCCTGGTCGGCGAGGCCGTGGAACTTCTCGGGCGGCTGTTCGAGCGCCTTCGCGAGCATGGCCCATTCCTGCACCACCACGCTCTTCTCGCCCTTCTGAGTGGTGAAGAGCTCGCCCTCAACGCCGATGATGTCGCCAAGGTTGAGCAGCTTGAAGCCGGCGAACATCTTCTCGGAAAGGACGTCGCGCTTGAATATGAGCTGGAAGTGGTCGGTGCCGTCGTTGAGCGTGCAGAAGTTCATCTTGCCCATGCGGCGGATCATAAGCAGCCGGCCAGCCACGCGAACCTTCTTTCCCTCCTCGAACGTCTCGCGCACCTTCGCGAGGTCTTCGTGCGGATAGGCGTGCCCGTACGGTGTGAAACCAAGTTCTGCAAGCGCCTTCATGGACGCAATGCGGTTGTCGCGGTACTCGTTTGTATTCTGTTCCATTTTTCTTCGCTTTCGATTGCAATCTCTACGCCTTCGGCGGATCGGGCAGTATTCCCTTATCCAGCAGGTCCTTCACTATCATCCTTGCGTCCGCCTCGAAGTCGCCCTTCACGAACCATTTCAGCCACTTCTGCTCGCTCGTGAACATGTCCTTGAGCCTCATGCCTCTCTTCTGCCCGAAGTTGACGCAAAGCTCGCCGTTGATCCACCTGAAGAGTCCCTTGCGGTCGGCGTTGAGCGGATCGTGGGGAACAAGATACTCGTCCATCGCGGCCGTAGTCTTTGGCAAGTCAGGGTACTTCTCCATCTGGGCCTTGAGCACGTCGAGCGTCGCGCGCGCGTCGGCTTCCGCGCCGTGCGCGCCCTCATGGGCACGACCGCAATAGAAGCGCACGGCGGCCGTGAGGTCGCGCGGCTCCATCTTGTGGTAGATGCGCATCACGTCAACATGGCGGCGGCGGCTCTCGCCGAAGCTGCGTCCGGCGCGGGCAAACTCCTCTTCGAGGCAGGGAACGTCGAACCGGTCGGAGTTGAATCCGGAGAGGTCGCAGCCGGCAAAGAACGCCTCGATCTCGTCGACTTTGTCGGCGAACGTGGGGCAGTCTTTGACAATCTCGTCCGTGATGCCGTGTATGGCCGTGGTCTCGGGCGGAATCTTGACTCCAGGATTCAGGAGCCAGCACTTGGAAGTCTCAGTGCCGTCCGGCTCGACGCGTATCGCGGCGAGTTCTATTATGCGGTCCTGGCGCGGGTTGACGCCTGTCGATTCAATGTCGAAGACCACAAGCGGACGGTCAAGCTCAAGCGGGAAACTCATATTCGGCGAAGTCCTTCCTGCTCGAAGCGCGTCAGCGCGCAATGCGGTAGCGCAGGGTCTCGCCTGCGGCATGACGGCCTGAGACTGGCACAAGCACGAAACGGTCGTTCACCACGGCGCGCGGCACATCCTTGCCGTCGGCGTCAACGAGGCGCGTCCCCTTGGGCGGCGTTTCGGCGAGCACCATCACGGGACGTGCGCTCTTCACGTCAGCGAGCTTGCCGAAGTTAAGCTCCTTCAAGAACGTGATCTTGACTTCATCCCCATTGATCTCCGTCTTGAGCGTGCGCCGCTCGGCGGGGAAAGTGACGCTCTCGGCAGGATCGCCGTAGAAGGCCACGATGTCGCGGTCCCAGAGGAGTCCCAACGCAGTGGAATCGATGCCCGTGACAATGCCGCCGGTCACACCGGAGGCGAGCACCTCTGCATGTGCTTCGATGAACTTCCTTGTGCTGGAACGCCCGTTGCCGAAGTCCTCGACGGCGATCTTTCTTGTCGGCAGCTCCGCGTCCACCTGCGCAAGAGCCCAGAGAAGCATCTGATTCTGCAGGTAGTACGCCTCGGCGAACGAGCAGCGCCCTTCCTCGAGGTGGCTCTTCACGCCCCAGCCCATGAAGCCGAAGAACGTCACGGCCGTGTAGCCGCACATCTGCTCTGCGCCGCCGGTGTGCATCCACGCCGTGGCCATGCAGGCCTTGCGGTCGACGTTGCCGATCAGGCAGTTTCCGGCCGCGAGGTAGATCTTGGGCGAGGCCTTGGTGACGGGGTATATGCCGCCCTCAGGGCTCATGAAGGCGAGGCGCGCCTCGCTGTCATGGCGGAGGGAACCTTCGTTTTTGTTGTAGATGATCTGCCAGTCATGCTGCGTGGCGTGTCCGCTAGTCACGAAATAGTCAACGTCAATCGTGTTGAACGCATCTGCAAGAGCCTTAGCGGGGTTGCCGTCGGTGGGAACCTTCTCCACCTCGCCGCCCGGACGCTTCCGCCAGAAGTCGTTCTTGTTGCCTTCGTTCGAGGCAAAGCCCGCGCTCCACTCCTTGACCGCGCCTTCCGAACCCATGCTCGTCGCGGCACGACGAATCACCCTCTCGCGCGGCGCCTTGACGATACGCATCGCGTCTGCGGCCTCATATCCCGTCAAGATTCCCCAGAACGCGTCGCCGTACGCATCAGAATCTATCTTGCGCAGCAGCTGCGCGGCGCCCACCACGAGGTCGCGGCCCGCGGTCTCGGGACGCGAAACAAAGCACACGTACTTTGGACGCGCCTTCTTCAGCCCCGGCAGAATCGAATCGAGCTTCTCGTTGCCGTCGTACTCGAGGCGCGTCGCGGAATGCTTCGCCACAAGGACGTCAGCAACCTTCTTCCACTCAGGATCCGCGTACGTTTCCTTCTCAACGGCAACCACGTAAGAACCGAACAGCGCCTGGCTGGCAGCCGCCAGGGCGAACAGAATCAGATTCTTTGCATTCATGTGTTGAACCCTATTTTTCCAATGCCTTGACAAGAGCGGGAAGAATCTCGAAGAGGTCTCCGACGATGCCGAGATCGGCCACGCCGAAGATCGGCGCGTTGGGATCAGAGTTCACGGCAATGATCGTGTCGGCCCCGCGTATGCCTTCGAGGTGCTGTATCGCACCTGAGATTCCGAAGCAGAGGTAGAGGCGCGGCGCCACGGTCTTACCGGTCTGGCCGACCTGGCGCGAGACGGGACACCACCCGGCGTCCACGCACGCACGCGAGCACGACACCTCGCCGCCCAGCAGCTCCGCGAGGCGGAAGAGGAGCTTGAAGTTCTCCTCCTTCTTGAGGCCGCGTCCGCCGGAAACGAGAATATCGTGCGCGGCTATGTCGATCGCCGCAGGATCCTTCACCTTGCGAATGAGCTTCGTCTGCGGCGCGATTAGCTTGAGCGCCTCGACAAGCACCTGCCCCTTCCGCTTTGGATCGGGCGGCGCCTTCTTGAACACCTTCGGGCGCACGGTGGCCATCTGCGGACGGTGGTTCGGCGTCATGATGGTGGCCATGATGTTGCCGCCGAA
>CAMIVJ010000305.1 GCA_946401765.1 uncultured bacterium
GCGATGCACGCGAGCGCTGTCAGAATGGCTTTCGCAGAAGTCATCAATGAGTCCTTTCTGTGCCCTTGAATCAGCTTCCTCCTGAATGGAAGGACTCTACAAGGACGAATGGCGCCATTATATCATTTCCAACTTCTGTTTGTCACCACAAAATATTGCTAAGACCATGACGGAAATGGTAGAATGTGCGCATGGCAAATTCGTATCTTCTTTTTGCGGCAGCGGCTTTCGCCGTTCCTGGATGGGTGGTCAGCGTGCTGCTTGGCGTTGTCATGTTCGGAATGGGGCTCGCCACGCGGCTCGAAGACTTCAAGATCGTCTTCAGCCGTCCGAAGGATGTGGCTGTGGGCTGCTTGGCGCAGTTCACGATCATGCCCGCGCTCGCGTGGGCGCTCGCGCGGCTCTTCGAACTCGACGAGGCGTTGACGGTCGGCGTGGTGCTCGTGGGGTGCTGCCCGGGCGGAACGGCATCCAACGTGATGACATATCTAGCGAAGGGCGACCTGGCGCTGTCTGTGGGCATGACCGGCGTATCGACGCTGCTGGCGCCTCTTCTCACGCCTCTCCTTACGTTGCTTCTGGCGGGGAAGACGGTAAACGTGAACGCCGTTGGAATGTTTGTGGGGATACTATGGGTTGTCGTGCTGCCGATCGCCCTTGGACTCGTTGCGAAGCGCCTCTTCCCTCAAGCGACGGAGCGCGCCGTGCGGTTCATGCCCACCGTGTCGTCGGTAGTCATTGCCGTCATTATCGCCATCGTAGTCTCGGCAAACGCGAAGCGCCTTCTCGCTGGAGGATTTGCCGTCGTGTTAGTCGTGATGCTGCACAACCTCTGTGGACTCGTTCTCGGCTATCTTCTTGCTGCGGCGCTGCGCCTTCCTGAGCCGAAGCGAAGGGCGCTCTGCATCGAGGTGGGGATGCAGAACTCTGGCCTTGCCGCGAGTCTTGCGTCTGTGCATTTCGCGGCGTATCCGATGGCGGCGGTGCCTGGCGCGATATTCAGCATGTGGCATAACGTGAGCGGCGCGTTCGTTGCCAGAATGTTCGTGGCGAGGGACGGTGCTTCGAATGCGCCAGCTTCCGGCAGCGGTGTCGATCGATGTTGACAGGCTGTTTCGATTATGGGATTATATTGTCCGCAAAGGAAATAGGAGAGTTTTAATGCATACAAAGACATGCCATTGGCACCAGCCTTCCGCTCAGGCCATATTGTGCCGCTTCGACGGCGAAGAGGATCGATGAAGGCCAATTACCATACGCACACCACATGGTGCGACGGGAAGGACTCGCCAGAGGCTGTAGTGCTTGCGGCGATCGGAAAGGGATTCGACGCAATCGGCTTCTCATCGCATGCCATGCTGCCCGAGGACGACACGTCCTGGGTGCTGACGCCCGAGAAGGCGCCTCGCTACGCGGCTGAGGTGCGCGCGCTCGCGGAGAAGTACGAAGCACGCATCCGCGTGCTGTGCGGTGTCGAGGCGGACTACGTGCCCTGCGGCGCCACGCCAGACCGATCCTCATACGCCGCCATCTCGCCCGACTACATCATCGGCTCTGTGCATTTTATCGCAGCCCCGGACGGTGCGCGTGTGAGCGTGGACGAGTCGCCGGAGTCGTTGGCGGACGGCATCCGCAGCCATTTCGCCGGGAGCGTCGAGGCGTATCTGCACGCCTATTTCGCGCAGGTTCGCGAAATGCTTCTCACATGCGACTTCGACATTGCCGGCCATCTTGACCTGGTGCGCAAGTTCAACTCGCGCTTCCCGTACTTCGACGAATCCGCGCCATGGTATCTCGCTGAACTCGATCTGACTGCGGATGCGGTGGCTGCGAGCGGAAAAATCGCCGAGGTGAACACAGGAGCGATCTCGCGCGGCTGGCTCGACGACGTCTATCCCTCCTCTGCCTTCCGCGACAGACTGCGCTCGCGCGGCGTGAAGTTCATCCTGAGCGCCGACGCCCATGCCGCAGACGCCATTGACTGCGCCTTCGACAGGTTCGGCACATGCGAGGCGTTTCTGACTTTCCCGAATGCGTCCACCAGAAGTGCCGGCTCCCATCCTCTGCCACATTAAGCAAAGACTGTATATGATAGATGTTTCACTGGAAGAGAAGTCCTCCGCCGCCACGCTCTCCGACATGGAGATATTCGTGTTTCCGGCGCTGATGTATGCGCTCGTGCTGGCCAACATCCTCTCCCCGCGCATCTGGGCATGGCGCGACCTGGAGTGGTTTGCCGGAATACGCGAGATGCGCCCAAAGAGGCGTCTCCAGCGCCTCAGACAGCACATCATGGACAACTACACCTTCAATCTCGACCTTGAAACCTGGGGGCTTACCACACGTCCACGCGAGCTCGCGCGCTTTGCCTCGTTCCTCTCGCCCGAGGAGATATCCGGCTCCAACGCGCTGTTCGGATATCATGGTGACGTCTACTACTACGACATCGACATCCGCCGCCACTTCGGCCTCGACAAGTATTCCGGCGACGTGATTCCATACTGGAAGACTGAGACGGTCGAGGCCATGGACGCTTTCCGCCGCAAGCGCGGCCATGCCGTTGGTGCCGGCGAATGCGTTTCGCTTGCGGGCCTGTACGCCGCAGCCGCTTTTGTGGTGTGCGGTCTGCCGCTTGACGACATCTTCCTCATGGCGACGCCGCTTCATTCGCAGAATTTTCTCGATGTTGACACCGGCATTCTCACGAACAACCGTCGCCTCGTGACCCGCGCGATGTGGGCGAACGGCACCGTGATCTCACAGCAGGCCCGCCGCGCCCTTGAGCACGAGCGAGTGACGATAGTGTCGCACGCGAGCGGATTCATACACCTCCTCTATCCGCGCGCCACAATCGCCCCGGCGGCATACGAACGCTTCTCGTCGCGCCTGCGAGAGTTTCTTGTGCCGCCCGAGGGCGCGCCAGACCAGCGTCTTGTCGTGCCGCGTCTGCCAGATTCCGAACGAGTAGGCTTCACGCACGAGGAGGCGCCGATCGACCTTGATCCGGCGATGACATACGACGAGGTGGCTGCGAGGGTGAATGCGCTTCGCACCGTGAACCGCTCGGCCGCGCTCGCGCCATACGCCGCGCATGAGCTTGGCGTGACGGAAAGCGGACCCTTCGTCAAGGCCGCGCTGGAGCGCTCGCCCGTGTCAAAGGAGGCGCTCGCCGGGGCGCCACGCGCCATTGAGCGCATTGCCGAGCTTGGCGAAGAATCCATCTACGACGGTCCATCCCGCCTAGCCCAGCCGGACGAAGTGTGGAACTTCGGCACCGGTGACGGGCTTGAGAAGTGCCTTCTTGCCGCGAACGCGCTAGGCGGTACGGAAATCCGCATTGCCTCCGGCATGGCCACGCTCATGGACGGAGAGGCGGCAGTGTGCTCGTTCCCCACGGCGAAACGTCCCCTTGAGCCCGTATGGCCGCTTGATGCCTGCAGATAGAACCGAGACCGCAGGAAGATCCCTCAAAACTCACGGGGACAGCCCCCTCTCAGTTGAGATTGGGGGACAGTCCCCATGTGGCTAGAAAAACAAAAAAAGCCCGCGAAGGGGCTTTTTCTATGATTTGGTGGCCAAGGCCGGGATCGAACCGGCGACACACGGATTTTCAGTCCGTTGCTCTACCAACTGAGCTACCTAGCCACAACTAAAACTGTGAATGGTAGGAGCAGAGGGACTCGAACCCACGACCCAGTGATTAAGAGTCACTTGCTCTACCAACTGAGCTATGCTCCCATTCACCGCTTCCGCGACCCAGAGAATGGAGCGAGCTAACGGACTCGAACCGTCGACAACCACCTTGGCAAGGTGGCACTCTACCAACTGAGTTAAGCTCGCACTGGTTTCGTGAAAACGCCGTATAGTGTATCATAATTCCGGAGGACGCGCAAGTGGAATTTTTAAAAAATTTATTCGTGGTTGAAAAGGTCGTTTACGCTCGCATTTCCGTGTATGCGCTTGATGGCTTCGCCGATGAGCGGAGCCACGCTGAGAACGGTGAGCTTGAACGGAAGCTTGGCTGGATCAAAGCCCTCGCGAAGCGGAATCGTGTCGGTGACGACGAGCTCGTCGAGCTGACTCTCTAGCATCAAGCGCTCAACGCCCTTGGGGGTAAGCGGGAAGTGCGATACGAAGGCATGCACGCTCTTGGCGCCGTTGTCGCGGCACATCTTGGCGGCGGCGCTGAGCGTGCCGCCGGTTGCGGTCATGTCGTCGATCATTATCACGTCGCAGTCCTTCACGTCGCCCACCACGC
>CAMIVJ010000306.1 GCA_946401765.1 uncultured bacterium
CTGACCCCAAGATCGTTGATGTGGGGAATGTTCCAGTTGGTGTCGCTGTTGATACGGGATCTGTTCCTGTAGATGTTGCAAGGAGGATAGACCCCAAGATCGTTGATGTGAAGACTGTCCCCGTAGAGATAAAACCGGTTGAGCAAAATGATACGGGGACTGTCCCCGTAGGAATACCAATTGACACAATTGGCCATAAGTCGCAAATTTCTACTGATTTTGATGGGCGATTGAAGCTTGATACTCATGAAATCACCGCAAAGACAATAGTAGATGTCAATGCGGGGCCTTTCCCCGTGAATGTAGCCGAGGGGACAACTCCCAAGATTGTCGAGGGGACAGACCCCAAGATTGTTGAGAAGATTGTCGAGGGGACAGACCCCAAGATTGTTGAGGGGAGAGACCCCAAGGTCATTGATGCATGGACTGTCCACGTAGGGACTGTACCAGTGGAGATAAAACCAGTTGAGCAAAAAGATGTGGGGACTGTCCCCACGAAAGATTATGTGAAGAATGAGGGGATTGGCCCCAAAGAGACAGTGACTGTCCACAAGGAGATAAAGGTTGCAGAGGAGGAGGTCAGGCCGCAGGTTCTGCCAAGTACGGAACCGATGGTACAGGTGTTTGACAATCAGGGCGTGCAAAAGGCCGATATAGGCGCTACTCATCTGCAGAGCGTGCAGGAGTTGATCGAGGTCGTGAAGACTGTGAGCGAACAGATTGAAGTGAGGCCAGCCCTTGTTCGCGGAGAAGAGGAAGTGGTTATACATCTCAAGCCGACGATGCTGGATGGTTCAGAAATAAGGATGTTCGCGAAGGATGGTGTGTTGACCTTGGAGATCACTCCGTCCACTCCCACCGCAGAGCAGCTTGTGGCGAGGAATGTCCCGCAGCTGGAGAGGGCGCTGGCCGAGCATATACCCGCTTTTCATGGGTTCACGGTTGCCGTGAAGAGAGGAAAGAACAATGAAAGCAAGTGAGATTCTTGGATCACTGCCAAATTGGGCAAATGCAACGGCCAGCGAGATTGTTCACTCGTCCGCATGGGCGATGCCGTGCCGCCTCGGCGACGCCGTGTGCGCGATGAGACATTCCGAATTTGACCTCGCCGACACGCTTGACGTCTCCATCCTTCTCGAGGACGAGCCGCATGTTCTCTCACTTGCCGATTCGCCGGCCTTCGAGGAGCTGCATAGGCTGTGGCCGATGCGCGCCGAGGTGCCAGAGCCGATTCTCCTTGCGCTTGTCGAGAAGGATTGCGGACCTTTTCTGCAGCTTCTTGAAAACGCGGCGCGCCGTCAACTTAAAGTTGTAGGTCTTGCGGGCGGAGCGGACGAGGGCGGTCTCTCCCTTCGCGTGTGCAGGGAGGGAGATGACGTGATCGCTTTTGCCATCACGGCGTCGACGAAGCTCGTGAACGCGCTTGGAAAACTAGCCTTCATCGACACGTCGGATGCGGCGGTGCGCGATGAGACAGTTCAGGCGGTATGCGAACTAGCCTCGTTCACGCTTCCTCAGGAAGAACTTGACTCCCTTGCGCCTGGCGACATGCTATTGCTGCCTGAGATAGGCTCCGTTCCGCCCCGGCTGATCGTGTGCGAACGTTTTCTCGTTGACGAGAACGGAGTGTCCAGGCAGGCAGATGACGGACGGCTGCACGTGCAGGGAGCCGAGGCGACGCCGATGACGCTTGGCGAGCTTTTCGACCATGCCGCTTCCCCTGCGCCTGCTGCGGTTTCTGCGCCGCGCGGGCTTAGGCTCGTGTTCGGCGACAAGACAGTGGCCTGCGGCAGACTCGATAGCCTTTGCGGCCAGAACGCCTTCGCCGTGGAGTCTCTTGCAGCCATGTGACGCTTCAACCGTTGAAACGTAAAGACAACACAATCATCAAACAGCCATGTTCCAGACAAATCCATTTTCGCTGATAGTCCTTTTCGTTGGACTTTCGCTTCTGCCGTTCGTGGCGCTGGTGGCCACGAGCTATCTAAAGATCGTTGTGGTTATGTCGCTTATACGAAATGCCCTTGGCATACAGTCCATACCGCCCAACATGGTCATAAACGCGCTTGCGATGATACTCACGTTCTACATCATGGCGCCGATGGCAAGCGAGTCGTGGGAGATAGCGAAGGCGGAGATGGCGGCCCGCCAGCCGGCGGCAGTGCAGCAGATACAGCAGACGGGGGCGGGCGCGAACGCACAGGCCGCCGCGGGGGCGCAAGAGTATTGGCTTGAGCCTGACGCAATCGCCAAGGCGGCTGAGCCGTTCCGCGCGTTTCTCTCGAAGCACACGTCCGACCGGGAGAGGGCGTTCTTCGTGAACACGGCTGAGCGCCTCTGGGCGAAGTCGGCCGACGAGCCGGCTAAGGTCGACAGCGAGAGCTTCTACATTCTGATACCGTCCTTCTGCGTCTCAGAGCTCACCAAGGCGTTCCAGATAGGCTTTCTCGTGTATCTGCCGTTCATCGCAATCGACATCATCGTGTCGAACATCCTTCTCGCGATGGGCATGATGATGGTCTCGCCCGTGACCATCTCGCTGCCGTTCAAGCTGCTTCTCTTCGTGATGGTGAACGGCTGGACGCTTCTCATCCAAGGGCTCGTGAGAGGATACGTGCTATGAACCAGGCGCAGCTTCTGGACTATGCGCAGACGTGCCTTCTCCTGGTGCTGCGCCTTTCCCTGATTCCGATCGCCGTGGCCACGGTGATCGGAATTCTCGTGTCGCTTCTTCAGGCGCTCACGCAGATACAGGAGCAGACGCTTGGCTTCGCCGTGAAGCTGATAGCGATTTCCCTTACGCTTCTCGCCTGCGCGTCTTGGATGGGCAGCGCGCTTCTTCTCTACACACAGGACATCTTTGCCCATTTCCCTCTGCTGCGGTAGGTCGATGCCATACGTAGAATTCCATAGGTGGATACTTGCGGCGGTGCTCGCTATGGCGAGGATCGGCGGAGCGTTCGCCGTTTGTCCGGCGCTCACGGAGTCGATGATTCCGGGCGTGGCGCGAAGGGCGGCGGTGCTGGGCTTCTCCTGCATCGCGATTCCGCTTGTCCACGCCGGAATGCCGCCAGGCGAGCCAAACATGTGGATGTTTGCGCTTGTCGCATTCAAGGAGGCGCTCATCGGCTTTCTCATCGGCTTCTTCGCCGCGGTTCCGTTCTGGATCGCGGAGAACGTGGGCAACTTCATCGACAACCAGCGCGGCGCGACGATGGGCGAGGTGTATTCGCCGCTTTCTGGCGCTCAGGTATCCACTACGGGCATATTTTTCACGCAGATCGTCTCCACGCTCTTCTTCGTGGGCGGCGCGGTGTTCGTGTTCCTCGGCGCGCTCTACACGAGCTATTCAATCTGGCCCGTGTTCCAGGCGGATGCCGCCGGCGCGCCTCTTCCAGCCTTCGCCACCGACGCCCCCGCGCAGATTCTCGGTTCGCTTGACGGCATGCTGCGCACCACGGTGGTGATTGCCGCGCCCGTGATCATCGTTATGTTCCTCGCCACGCTCGGACTCGGCCTCGTGAACCGCACAGCACCGCAGCTCAACGTGTTCTTTCTCTCGATGCCCGTCAAGTCGGCGCTCGGCATAGCCATGCTCGTTGTGTATCTTCCGTTCATCATGGACATGCTCATGTACGGGAAGCAGGAAGCCCTGCTCGGGCCCGTGCGTAGATTGCTTGGGGGGTGACCATGGCTGAATCCACCGGAGAGAAGACAGAGATGCCGACGCCCAAGAAGCTGCGCGACGCGCGCGAGAAGGGGCAGGTGTGCACGTCGAAGGACATCACCTCGACGGCTATACTCGTAGTCCTCTTCGCTGTTCTCGCATGGATGGGCGTGGCTCTTATGAACGACATGGAGGAGCTGCTGCGGTTCCTCTCCGGACGCATCGCTGAGAACAACGACGCCTCCATACGCGCATCCTCCCTGATGACCGCGCTTCTGATCTGCAAGCACTCGTTCATCTTTGTCTTCGTGGCAGCCGTCATAGGAATCGTGGGCAACGTCTCGCAGATCGGCTTTCTCTTCACGTTCGAGCCGATAATCCCCAAGCTCGAGAAGCTCAGCCCCGTGGAGGGCGCGAAGAAGATATTCTCCATGAAGAACTTCTTCGAGTTTCTGAAGAACGTGGTAAAGGTGTCCTTTCTCGGCTACCTTCTGTACAAGATCATCTGGGCGAGCGTGCCCGAGCTTCTTACGATGTGCTACGGCACTGTGGACGACATATTCCCCTGCCTCAAGGTCATGCTCAAACG
>CAMIVJ010000307.1 GCA_946401765.1 uncultured bacterium
ACGCCCTGTTCCATGCATCGGCGTGAGCCTGCATCTCCTCGACCTGTCCGAGGTGTGCGAAGTCTCCGCAGTGCACGACAGCGTCCACGTTCTCGTCCCTAAAATGCGTCAGCGCCTTGAAGAGATACTTGTCAGACCATTCCCTGTCAATCCGTCCGCTCGTGGGCATCGTCCTTATGTGGGTATCGCTGATGACGCCCAACATCAGATTCGGCTTCTTCGCCGGCTTCCAGCCAGGCGGCACGGCAAAAAGCCGTCCCGCACCCAGTGCGAACGCCGAAGCGCCTGAAACGAACTCTCTACGCGAACATCTCATGCTAAGAACTACTTGGCCATTGAGATCTCCACCTTGTCGAGATATACGGCCTTGATGCTGCTCTTGCCGTCAGCGCCAAAGCGGCCGGGACCAATCCAGAAGTATTCCTGGCCGTCCTCACGAGGCGTCCAGGTGCAGACGTCGTACCAGGCGTATTCCGAGTCCTTGATCGCATCCGTCCGGGGAAGAATGATGCTGGCGTCTTTCCTCGCCACGGGATCGTAGACCCCCGCCCAGAACGCCTCGCCGCCGTCGCGCTCCTTTTCCACGCGGATGCGCGCACGAATCTTGTATTTCGCGCCCGGCTTGAACGCGACCTTGCCCATGGAGAAGGATGCACACCACTCGAAATGCGTGTTGAAGAGCTTGAGCGCCTTGCCGTCCGCCGCCTTGGGATCGTCCACGAACGCGCCCCACTGTCCGGGGCGCGCGAGCCGGATGTAGCGCTCCTCCAGTTCCGCCACCTGAGACTTAATGGCGTTGACTGCAGGCTTGGCGTCAACGGGATCGAGATAGGCCCTCCACCCTGCGATGAGCGCGTCGTGCCTAGGCCTGCTTTCCGAAAGGCAGATGTCCTTCGCCTCGTCCATTCGGTCAAGCAGAGACTTCGTGAGCGCTCTAGTCTCCGCGATGCGGGCGTCGTTTTCGGGAGACGGCGCGAAGAGAACCTCCTTGCGCATAAGCTTTGGAGCGCGTTCCAGACGCAGGAAGTCGAACGAGAACTCGGACATCCTCACGTTGTAGGAGAGCGCCGGATCGTCCTTCACCGCATCGACCGCCGACTTCCAGAGCGGCTTCGCCCATTCGATGAACTCGTCGTCCAGCGCCCTGAAGGCCGCGCTTGTCCAGATGCGGAGCGGATGCCTGGGATCGGCGCACCAGTCGCGCTGCCGCCTATGCAGCTCGTCAAGGTACTTCCTGATGAACGGCGCTGCGGCGCCGTAGTAGCCTTCGAGAAAGTCCTTGAGAAGAGGTTCCATCGGCAGTTCTGGATTCCACATCCACTTCGCGAGCAGCCAAGCCTTCAGCTCGGCGAATGCGCCGTGGCGGCCGATCTGCGCGCCTTCGGCGAAAAGCTCCTTCACGTTGTTGTCGCGGAAGAACTTGATGTTGCCCTGGAGGGCCAGCAGGTTGGGGAACGGCAGCGTGTAGTTCTGGAACTCGGTTACGTAGTCCCAGAGATAGAGCTGGTCGGTCTGCGTCTTCCACGTCTCGATGTCCTTGCGGAAGCTGATGTTCTCTTCGTACGGACTTTCGTCCATGGGCCGCGCAAAGTCGCACTCGATCGTGCAGAGGCACGGCACCACGTTGTGCCTTACGCGCGTCTTCTTCGGCGGCTTGCGCGTGTACTGGTATGCGAGCGTCTCGATGATGGCGTCGGGGAACTCCTTCTCCACCGCCTCCGCAACGGCGTTCACGAAGCGGATCATCGTGCCGGCATGGCTCTCCTCCTCCTTGTCAACCGCTGCGCACTTCTCGCATTCGCAGTAGTTGTACCAGTCGTTCTGGCTGACGCCGTAGAACTTCGCGCCCGGGTCCTTGCGGATGCGCTCAAGCACGTTCGAGGTCACGATGCGCAGCACGTCGGGATTCGTGAGGCAGAGTTGCGTACGGCCCCTCAGCCGCTTGCCCTTGACGAGGCTGTAGTATTCGGGATGCTTGTCGAAGTACACGCTCTGGGGCAGCAGCCTCTCGAACGTGTGGCAGTTTCCAAGCCCGCCGCCGAAGCGGAAGTCGTCGTCGCCCAGCTTCGCCTCCACCTTGCCAGGCGTGCAGTTGAAGCCGTTCACGCGGAGACGCGCGGCGAAGTCGTGGTTCACGTTCACGTCGTACCAGAACGACTCGCGCATCGCGAAGGCCGGGCTCTGCGCGTCGTCGAGGTCGCCCGGCACCGCAAAGCGGTCCTTCTTCGGCGCCACCGTGTGCCACGAGGCGTACCATCTGCATCCGCCATACGTCTCGAGCACTTCGTACACGCCGTACAGCACGCCGCGCTTTCCGCCGGTGATGTGCAGATTTCCGCCATCGGCCCTGATGCGGAAGGAGTCGGCCGGGTATGGCACCTTCGCCTCCTCGCATCGTATGAAGATCGCCTTTCTGCCCTCGGCGCTCTTCGCGATCGGCAGCTCAACGCCCGTCATCCTCTTCACGTAGTCGCGCAGTTCCTCGGCCGCGAACTGCTCCGTGGCGCCGGGCTTTTCAGGCACCACGATCGTGTACGCCGGCGCATTTCCGCGCACGGCGATCTCCAGCGGCGATGCGCCTACGATTCCGCCGAGGCTCACGCCGCGACGCCCCGCTTCCCAGATACGCTGCACCTCGGCGTGCGTGAGAGCGCGCGTCCAAATCGCCACGTCATCAACGTCCCCGACGAACGGGTGCTTATACTTGCCCGTGCCGTCCTGTCCAATGAAGAACGGAAGCCCAGTCTTGAATGCGATGTCCGAAAGGTCGTCCGCAACGCAGTAGAGATAGCCGTCCTTGCGCCCCTGGTAGAGGCGCACCACGCCGTCCGCGCCGCGCGTCGCCGCATAGAAGATCCATTCGCCGAAATCAGGATTGTACACTCCAAGGTCGTGGCGCTTGCGGCCTTCGCGGCCGCAGTCCAGCAAGAAGCCGTGGCTGTTGAATCCCCTGACCTTGCAGCTGTAACCGGACGTGCGCGACATGTCAACGTGGTCTGGGGCAATGAGAGCGATTCCCGGCCTAGAGCCGGCGCTCCAGTCCTTATTGCCGAGAACTACGGGATCGCCGACCTGCTTGCCGAACGTGCGCACCCACAGGGCGAACGAAAACTCCGCCCCGTTCTCGAACTTGAGAGCCTCGGAGCCCTTCAGGCACGCGCACCCAGCCTCGTTCGTGCTCGCGGAAACGCGCAGCGCTCCGCCGAATCTGCCACCTTCCGCAAGTAGTTTCGCCTTCCCGCGCATCTCAACTTTAGCATCGCCGTTAAACGGCAGGTACACCGCCAGTCCGTCCTTCAGTTCCCGCTCCTTCTCCGCAGGCGCGGCGACGTCTCCGCGCACCTTGCCGTCAAAGCCGATCTTGGAAATGTCGACCCCGAAATGCGCAAGCGCCGTCGGTGCGGCGTCGTAGTTGTGCGGCACGCCGGGGATGCGTCCATGCGCCACGTGGCGCCCCGCGACGATGAACGGAATCGTGTAGCACTGCGTGGTCAGCTGTCCGTGGTGGCGATCCCAGCCGCCGTGGTCCGCCGTCACTATCACGAGCCAGTCCTCCTCAGCGAACGTCCTGCGCGATGCAATCGCATTCAGCACGCCGCCGATTTCGCCGTCGCAGACTTTCAACGCCGTGCGATACTCCGGCGTGTAGGGATAGTACCCGAATCCATGCCCGGCGTGGTCTGGACGGTCGATGTACCACATGATGGCGTCCGGCGCATCGTCGCGCGCCACGATCCCGGCAAGTTCCTTCGCGTTCGCGTCGTCTCTGTCGAAGATGAACTTCACGCCGTAGTCTGGGCTCATGCGCAGATCGCCGTACCACGAGAAGATGTGCAGCGGCCTGGTGCCGGGGCGCGCCTTCGCAAGGCGGGCGAGCCAGGTCGGCAGGCGCGTCCCGCGGCTCAGCAGGTCGGGATTCCACGAGATGCCGGTCTTCTTCACCGTCATGCCCGTGGCGATGGCGACGTGGTTCGGGGCGCTTTCCGTACTGCCGTCGCGGACCGTGTTCGCGCCGAGCGACCATGCGCACTTGTACCCCGGCTGCCACTTGCCCGCGATCAGCCGTTGGAGGTGCGGCATTTCAAGGTTCTCCACCGCGTCGCCGCGGAGTCCGTCCAGCATGATCACAAGCGCCTTTGGGCGGCATGCTTCCCCGGCGTGCGCGGCCGCCGCCAGCGTGAACGCCACGCCTGCCGCGGCAACCATTGCCGCCATGTAACCATATCCGACTCTCATGTTCATTCCTTTCTTCT
>CAMIVJ010000308.1 GCA_946401765.1 uncultured bacterium
CATGTGGGCGCCTGTGACGAAGCCGGGCCATCAGGAGGGATGGTTCTACGACTACACGGGAACGAGCTTCTATGGGCTGAGGCTCACGCATCAGCCGAGCCCGTGGATGGGAGACTTCGGGCAGGTGACGGTTACGCCGGTCTCGGGCGGGGTGGGAGCGCGCATGGAAGACAGGCGCAGCCACTTCAGCCACAAGTCCGAGACGATCCGGCCCGACTACTACCGCGTCTATCTGGGCGACTGGGACATCAAGCTAGAGGTCACCGCCGCAAGGAGGTCCGCCGTGATGCGCATCACCTACGGCGACACGGCGAAGCCCGGATTCGTGGTGGACGCCATGGGCGGCGACGGCAAGGTGAGGGTTGACGCCGCGAAGAGGCGCGTGTACGGCGTGTCGAAGCGGCGGCGCACGCCGGTGGCGGACGACTTCGGCAACCGCTTCGTGGTCGAGTTCGACCGCGACATCGTGTCCGTCGAAGGCGAAGGCTCGTGGACGTGCGTGCGCTTCGCGCCTACGAAAAGAGGCGACGTGGTGACGGCGCGCATGGCCTCCAGCTTCGTGGACGAGAGCTACGCCGTCGCCAATCTCGCCGAGGTCGCCGAAAAGAGCTTCGACGACGTGCGCGCCGAATCGGAGAAGATTTGGAACTTGGTGCTTGGCCGCTTCAAGATCGAGACTCCCGACATCGACCGCAAGCGCATGTTCTATACGGCACTCTACCGCGCGTCGCTTTTCCCGAGAGCGTTCTTCGACGTCGACCGGAAGACTAACAAGGCCGTGCACCGCAGCCCCACTCCGGGCGGAGTGTTCGAAGGGCCGTTCTTCGCCGGAACGGGATTCTGGGATACGTTCCGTGCGCTCTTCCCGCTCTTGAACTTCGCGTACCCGGAGGTCAACGCCTTCATGACGGAGGGGCTTGAGAACAGCTGGAAGGAGGCGGGATGGCTGCCGGAGTGGTCGAGCCCCGGACTTTCCGACTGCATGACCGGCAACAACTCCGCAAGCGTGGTGGCCGATGCCTGGCTATCCGGCGCGGCGGGCCGCGCGAGCTCGGAGGAACTGTGGAAGGCGCTCGTTCACGGCGCGAACAACCAGCACCCTGAGCAAGGCGCAACAGGACGCTGGGGCGCGGCGGACTACAATTCGCTCGGCTACGTGGCCCACGCCAAGGGCCGCCACGGCACGGTGGCCCGCACGCTCGAATACGCCTACGACGACTGGTGCATCTGGCGCTTCGGGAAGGCGATCGGAAAGAGCGATGCGGAGACCGCCCAGTACAGGAAACACGCCGGCAACTGGCGCAACGTGATAGACCCGAAGCACAAGCTCGCCAACGGACGCTACGCCGACGGCAGGTTCCGCGACGACTTCAACCCGATCAAGTGGGGCGACGGCGACTTCGTGGAGGGCAACTCGCTGCACTGGACGTGGAGCGTGGTGCACGACGTGGCCGGCCTCATGGAGGCGATGGGCGGACGCGACGCGTTCGCCGCGGCTCTTGACGACGTGCTCGCGCGCCGTCCCGAGATATGCGAAAGCGACAGGCGCGGCATGTACCACGAGATGCGCGAGATGATGCTGGCCGACATGGGCCAGTACGCGCACGGCAATCAGCCCGCCCAGCACATGCTCTACCTCTACGACTGGTGCGGCCAGCCGTGGAAGACGCAGCACTGGGTGCGAGAGACGATGGACAGGCTCTACTCCCCCACGCCGGACGGTTACTGCGGCGACGAGGACAACGGGCAGACCTCTGCGTGGTACGTCTGGAGCGCGCTTGGCTTCTATCCCGTGTGCCCTGGCTCAGGCCAGTACGCGATCGGCTCGCCCGCGCTTGAGCGCGCCGAGGTAAAGATGCCCGGCGGCGACGTTCTCGTGATCGAAGCCCCCGGCGCCGCGAAGAAGCGCTACGTGGAGTTCGTGACGCTGAACGGAAAGCTCGTGAAAGAGAACTGGCTTTCCGCGGCGGAGCTCAGGAAAGGCGGCAAGCTCGTATTCAAGATGAGCGCCGCGCCGGTGAAGACGCGCGGCACGGAAGCATCTGCTGCGCCGTATTCGATGAGCACTCACGAAAAGCCGTGACGAAGTTTTCACTCCTTGAGCTTCTTTGTGATCTCAACGAACTCCTGCTGGATGGCGGCGTCGTTGAAGAGCTCTATCGGCGGAAGCGTTAGTTGCTCAAGCGAATTGAACAGGTCCTGGCTGGACTTCGCGAACTGGATGAAGTCGCCAGCGAGATTGAGCGTCTCGTAGGAGATTGCGATTACTTCGCGCACCTTCTGCGCCGTGGCGAGCTTCTCGGCGATCACGGCCTCGTGCGCGTCAAGCACCTGCAGATAGGCGTCGATCGCCTTGAGCGTGGCCTCGTTCTGGCGCGCGGACTGCGCAAGATGCGCGTCCTGCCCGGGCAGATAGTTCGCCGACGCCATCACGCTCTGCGCACGCTCGCGCAGAGCGGCGGCGTCTTCGCGCATCCGGTCCAGCCGCCCGCGCCAGGTTCCGCCGCGGCTTTTCTCAAGATAGTCCTCGAAGCAGGCGATCTGCACGTCCACGAGAACGAGATACATGCCGTAGTACCGCCGCGACGCGGTGACGTCGCCCACCATCATCAGCTCCCTGAGGTTCTCGACGACAACGGCCACGTTCTTCGAGACGATGACGCCGTCGATGATGTCGCCGAAGTTCGCCGTGAAGAGGCACTCCGCCGCGGCCTTCCCGCCCACGTTGAGGCCAAGCGCCTTCAGCTCGGCGCATACCTTCGCAGCCTCCGCGCGGCGAAGGTTCTGGAGCGCGGTCTTCTTGCCTGAGAGCTCGTCGAGCTTCTTGTTGTAGTCGCCCTTCTCGCTTTCGTCGGCGAGCTGGCGGTCAGTCTGCACCTCGCGGATCTTCTCCTCGACCTTGCGGATGTCCTCGTCCAGCTCGTCAACGCCTTTGAGGATCTTGCGCGCGCTAGTGGAGAGCAGCAGCTCGCGGACGCGGCCTAGCTGCGAGCGGATCTTGGCGTCCTGGTCCGACTTGTTCGTGTCGAGCCAGAGCTTTGTCCAAGACGACGTATCCGGAAGCAGCTTACGCTCCTCCCGCAGCTCGGATATCTTCTCGGAATACTTCTCAAGCTGCTTCCATCCGCTCTTCACCGAGGCCTTCACCGAAGACTTCACGTCTTCGACGATCGTGTCCGCATCCGCACATACAGGATGCGCAAACAACGCAAATACGAACGCGAAAACCGTCGCCAGAACAATCTTTTCTCTGAATCTCATTTCTACCTCCTACAGTTTCAAAAAATTATACCATACTCTTACGTCACCGCACAAGCGGAAGTTCGTGGTTCGTGGCTCGTGGCTCGTGGTTCGTGGTTCGTGGCTCGTGGCTCGTGGTTCGACTGGTAAAACTCGTTCCGCTAGGGAGACGCTCCCCCTTGCGCTAGCGCGGCGGTTTATGCTAGAATAATGCCCTCTTTCAAAAAGAACCAAGGATAGACAATGGCAGAAGTCAAAGAACTGGATGCGGCCGGATTCGAGGCCGCCGTGGAGACCGGCGTGACGATCGTCGATTTCTGGGCCACGTGGTGCGGTCCGTGCAAGATGATGGGCGCGATCCTCGAGAGCAAGGTGGCGCCCGAGCTGGGCGACGACGTGAAGATCTTCAAGGTTGACGTGGGCACGGCGCCCGAGCTCGCGGCGCAGCTCGACATACAGTCCATTCCCGTACTGCTCATCTACAAGGACGGAATGCTCATGACGCGCCTTGACGGGCAGCAGAGGCCCGACGACGTTCTTGACGCTGTGAGGACGGTGCTGGCATGACGCTCTTCAAGGAACTCGAGGCGCGCGGCCTCGTGGCGGCCGTCTCGGACCCGGGAATCGAGAAGATGCTCGAGACGCCGCAGACCATCTACTGCGGCTTCGATCCCTCTGCGAGCTCGCTCCAGGCCGGCAATCTCGTCTCCATCATCATGCTGAGGCGTCTGCAGCTGCGCGGCCACCGCGTGATCGCCCTTGTGGGCGGCGCGACTGGCCTCATCGGCGACCCCAGCGGCAAGAGCGCCGAGCGCAACATGCTCACCGTCGAGCAGGTCGCCGAGAACAAGAAAGGCATTCGCGAGAACCTCTCGCGCGTTCTCAACTTCGACGGACCGAACGCGGCCATAATGGTGGACAACTACGACTGGTACTCCGGCCTGAGCGCTATCGCCTTCCTGCGCGACGTCGCGATCAACTTCCGCGTGCCGCAGATGCTCGCCA
>CAMIVJ010000309.1 GCA_946401765.1 uncultured bacterium
GCTCGCCGCAACAACCTCGCCTTGCGGCATGTCAACGCGCGGCAGTATGGCGACAGGCGAAGCGGCATGAGTGCCGCTTCCCCGATGGAGCGCCCCATTCGGGGAAGCGACACTCTTGTCGCTTCCCGCAACGACCGCGCCGTTCGGCCACACGAGGAACACCGCCTGGCTCGGCTCGAGCACGAGCTTCACGAGGCCGTTCTCAACGGCGGGCTTCTCGACCGTACCCTGCATCGGATCCCACAACAGCACAACCTTGTCGGCGGGCCACTTTGTGTACACCGAAAGATCGCGCCCGCGCTTGAAGTCCTGGTTCGCAATGAACAGCGTCTGGGCGCCGTCCTTCACGTAGTGGTTCACGGCGAGCATGCGCCCGTCGGCGGCGGAAAGTCCGGGGAAGTCAAACGCACGCACGGCGAGCGGACGCTTCTCGCCCGGATAGTTCTTCGCAAGCACGGCACGAAGCGTCGCGCCATCCGGCTCGCCCTCGAGGAAGAGCGCGGTCGGCTGCGCGAAGATCTCATCGACCACGCGCTTCACGTCGTCGGACGTCTTGCCGCGCGTGGGCGTGTTGCACGGCTTGATGCCGTAGCCCACCACCACGCCGCCGGCCTTCGCGAACGCAAGCGCCTTCTCGAGAACCGCATACGGCACGAACTCCGTCGCGGGGAGCGTGAGGATGTCGTACCACTCCTTGCCGTTCGTCGTGCGGAGCGCGGGACGCAACGTGCGCGGATTCCTGCCGATCTTTGCGCTCTCCACCGCGTCATAGAGCATCCAGTCGCTGTCGAGCTGCGCGTCCTGGATCGCGAACGCGAACATCTCGGGACGAATCGTCTTGCCGACGTGGGCACTGATGCCGGGTACGCACTGCGCGATGGCGCAGACGTGCTCCCCTTCCGAAAGCATTAGGGCGCAGCGGTTGTTGTAGTCCGCCCACACTCGGAATAGCGGGTAGCGCGGCTCCTTGCCGCCGTTGTAGAAGTATGGCGGGCAGTCCGTGTCGTACGGCGCCTTCGGGTTGAAGGAGTGCGGGATCATGTAGTAGCAGCCCTGGTACTGGTGCCAGTCGCACAGCCACTTCATCTGCGGGTAGGTGATGTCCTGGCCGTACGCGCCGAAGATCTCGCACCAGTTCTTGCCGTTGTGGCGGTTGTAGACGTGCGCGACCGAGGAGGCGTACTTCGGCATCTGTCCGAAGTCGATCTGGCGCCGCCTGTCCTCGCGCTGGTGCGGATAATACTGGCGGCACACGAGGTCGACGCCCGGCACCTCCACGTACTTCATGAGCTGCATCACATTGCCGCCGCACATCGCGAGGCTGTAGAAGCAGTCGGCGTGCTCCATGAAGTGTCCGCTGGAGAACACGCCGTGCTTCCGGCACCAATCGCTCTGGCGTCCGTACATCGTGCGTCCCCACACTTCGGCGCGCGCGTCATGGTAGCGGTAGATGGCTCGCTTCTGCGCCTCGGGATCGGCGAGCCTGAACTTGAACGCCGTCAGCAGCTCGCCCACGTTTTCGCCGCGCGCAGCAAGCTCTTTTTCAAGCGTGGGCCCCCACACGCCCATCGTCTCGGGCTCGTCGAAGAAGAAGCCGGGAATCGTGCCGTCCTCGAAGGAAGACCTGTAGCGGTCGTAGTAAGGCTGGTAGTAGTTGGCGAGGAACCAATCCACGGCCTCCTCATCCAGACCGTTCACATACGCGAAGCGTCCCTGCGAACCGCCGAGTCCCTGCACGCGGCCCTTCGGCGGCACGTGCCAGGAGTACACGATGGTCTTGTCGCCGTCCGGACCCAGCCTGAAGAAGCCCTTCATCGTCTCAGTGGCGACGACGCGGCAGATTTCATTCTCCACCTTTTCAGGCGCGGCGCCTTTCACGAAGACTGCTGCCTTGATGTCGCGGCACTGGTACTTCTCGGGGATGGGGTACTTGCCGCCCATGCCCTGGCTCGGCCACCAGTAGTCGTCGAACACCATCATCTTCACGCCGCGTTTCTTGCACTCGTCGAGGACGATATCGACATCGCGCCACCAGCCGGCGCGCATCCAGTCGATGTGCGGACGCGACTCGATCGTCAAGATGCCCTGTCCGCTCTCGGCCACTCGCCCGACCATCTCCCTGAGCCGAGCCTCAGTCTCGGTGCCGTGCAGCCAGAAGAGCGGCCCGGTGTTTTCCCGCGTCACGCCCTGCGGCACGCGGAAGTCCTGCGCAATATCCGCCGCGCAAATGCCGCAGAGAAGTGCCGCCGTTATTCCTATTGCTCGTTTCATTGTTACCTCCCTTACCTGACAATCACGACGCGCGGGTTCTTGAGCCGGAACGGCTTCGCCTCCAGCGTGTTCGCGCCGGCCTTCACCGCCTTCGTGATGTCGAGCCGGTACGGCGCACCGATGAAGCCGCCAGCATAGGCGCCGTTCACTGTGATCGCCGCGCTCTTCTCGCCCTCCACATCGTCGCAGGCGAGATACACGCGCTCGCCGGGCTTGAGCGCAGGCAGCGTGAACACGAGTTCCGTCGCGACGCTTTCGGCGAACGGGCTCGCCGTCACGCGTCCGCTCTGTCCGAGCCTCTTCCACACACCACCGCCATAGCCGCAGATCGCGAGCGGCTGCACGGGTGCCTCGCCCGCGCGCTCGACGGTCCAGTCGCTCGAAGACGCGTGGTCGGCCGTGGCGCCTGGCGACGTGCGCAGCACTCCGCCTGGCCACTGGATCGCCGCCACAAATCCCGCGGCTCCCGGAATCACGTTGTCGGCAAGCACCTCGATGTCGTTAACGCCGGCCTTAAGGGAGAACTTCACCGCGGTGGGCGTCCGCCAGCCGTTGTAGCTCGGCTCCACGCCGGCGGACTGCTTCGCGACCTCGCGACCGTTCACGCGGACGGCGGCGGCGTTGTCGCAGGCGAACATCATGTTGGCCTCGGCGGCGGAAGGAGAAGTGATCTTCGTCCTGAACGTCACCTTGCCCTGCGCCCTCGGATTGACAGGATGCCAGATCCACTGTGCGTATGTGAGCAGCGCGTCCTTTGCGGGCTCCTCGCCTTTCACGTTCATCGGCGTGACTGTTTCCTTCGCCACAACCGCAACGACCTTGCCCTGCGGCATGTCAACGCGCGGCAGTATGGCGACAGACGAAGCGGCATGAGTGCCGCTTCCCCGATGGAGCGCCCCCTTCGGGGAAGCGACACTCTTGTCGCTTCCCGCAACGAACGCGCCGTTCGGCCACACGAGGAACACCGCTTGCGACGGCTCGAGCGCGAGCTTCACGAGACCGTTCTCCACCTTCGGCTTCTCGACCGTGCCCTGCATCGGATCCCACAGCTCGACCTTGTCGAGCGGCCATTTGGCACACAGCGCAAGATCGCGGCGACGCGCAAAATCCTGGTTGGCGATGAACAGCGTCTCCCTGCCGTCCTTCACATAGTGGTTCACTGCGAGCATGCGCCCGTCAACGGCGGAGAGCCCGGGGAAGTCGAACTCGCGCACCGCGAGCGGCTGGTCGGTGCCGGGATATTTCTTCGCGAGCGCGGCGCGGAGCGCGGCGCCATCAGGCTCGCCATCGATGAAGAGAGCGGTTGGCTGCGCGAAGATCGCGTCCACCACGCGCTTCACTTCGGCCGACGTCTTGCCGCGTGTAGGAGTGTTGCACGGCTTGATGCCATAGCCCACCACCACGCCGCCGGCCTTCGCGAAGGCGAGCGCCTTTTCAAGAACTGCAAACGGCACGAACTCCGTCGCGGGGAGCGTGAGGATGTCGTAGAACTCCTTGCCGTTCTCCGTGCGGAGCGCGGGACGCCCCGTGCGCGGGTTCTTCGCGATGCGCGCGTACTCAACGACGTCGTATCCCATCCAGTCGCTGTCGAGCTGCGCGTCCTGGATCGCGAACGCGAACATCTCGGGGCGGATCGTCTTGCCCACATGGAAGCTCACGCCGGGAATGCACTGGGCGATGCGGCAAATGTGCTCGCCGTCCGACAGCAGTTTGGCGCAGCGGTTGTTGTAGTCGGCCCACACGCGGAAGAGCGGGTAGCGCGGCTCGTAGCCGCCGTTGTAGAAGTATGGTGGACAGTCCTTGTCATACGGCGCGCGCGGATTGAACGAGTGCGGGATGAGGTAGTAGCAGCCCTGGTACTGGTGCCAGTCGCACAGCCACTTCATCTGCGGATATGTCAGATCCTGAAAGTACGCGCCGAAGATCTCGCACCAGTTCTTGCCGTTGTGGCGGTTGTAGACGTGC
>CAMIVJ010000310.1 GCA_946401765.1 uncultured bacterium
AACACCGCGATGGACGCCTGCCGCACCGCGGTGCGCGTGGGCGCGAAGGAAGTGTTCGTCGTCTATCGCCGCACCCGCAAGGAGATGCCTGCCGAGGACGTTGAGATCACCGAGGCCGAGGAGGAAGGCGTCAAGTTCAAGTTCCTCTACGCGCCTGACGAAATCCTCGGCAAGGACGGCAAGGTGTGCGGAATGCGCCTGCAGGTGATGGAGCTCGGCGAGCCCGACGAACGTGGCCGCCGCAAGCCCGTTCCCGTCGCAGGCAAGTTCGAGGAGATTGAGCTGGACAGCGTGATCGCCGCCATCGGCCAGCGCAACGACCCCGTTGGCTTCGAGGCCCTGCCGCAGACGCAGAAGGGCACTATCGCCGCCGACGAAGGCAACTTCGCCACGACGCTTCCCGGAGTGTTCGCGTGCGGCGACACTGTGAACAAGGGCGCAGGCATAGCGATCGGCGCAATCGCGCAGGCCAACGAGGCCGCGCTCGCGGTCGACGCGTTCCTGCGCGGCGGCGAGTACAGGCCCGTCCAGCCTGTGATCTCCGAACGTAACCTCACAGAGAAGGATTTCGAGGACCGTCCGCGCATTGCGCGCGCCGTGATGCCGCAGCGTCCAGCAGAAGAGCGCCGCAACGACTTCAAGGAGGTCAATCTCGGCCTTTCTGTCGAGGCGGCGCAGGCCGAGGCGAAACGTTGCCTTGAATGCGGCTGCCACGACTACAAGGACTGCAAGCTCATCCGCTACGCAAACCTCGTGAAGGCCGACACGCAGCGTCTCCGCGGCGACTTCCATCCCGGCTTCGTGGAGCAGAAGCTCGTCACCATCGAGCGCAACCAGCGCAAGTGCATCCTCTGCAACCTGTGCGTGCGCGTGTGCGCCGAGCAGGCGAAGAAAGGACTGCTGGGCCTCGTTGGACGTGGCTTCAAGGCCGTCATCAAGCCTGAGTTCCGCGATCCCGCCGCCACGGCCGTCTGCAAGGATTGCCGTCTCTGCGCGGAGAACTGCCCCACAGGCGCGCTCAAGATCATCAACGGCTAGTTTCCGCCTTGCGTCAGGCCTGGCCCTTAGAGCGAGTGCCATTCCTGAAGCGATAGTGGAATGTCGGCTTCGCGCCGCGACACGGCCGCGATGCCCTTGACTGCCTCTGCAAAGCCTGCCAGAGTGGTGGTTACCGGTATGCCGGCGAGCGTGGCCGCCGTGCGTATCCTGATGCTGTCGTGTGCGGACATCTCGCCGTCCTCGCGCGTGTTGACGATCCACTTGACTTTCCCGAGGCGGATGAGGTCTAGCGTGTTGGGGCTGCCAAGCGGAATCTTGTAGAGCGCGTTTGACTCGATGCCCGCTTTCCACAGCCTGGTCGAAGTGCCACGCGTCGCCCAGATCTCATAGCCGAGCTCGTCCAGGGTCTTTGCGAGGCGCACGACTTCGTCCTTGTCTTCGTCGCGTACGCACAGAATGACGCCACCCTGCCCGGGAAGAGGCAGCGGGCTGCCCGCCGCGATCTGGCTTTTGTAGTAGGCCGTCGCCGCGTCGTGGCCGAACGACATCACCTCTCCCGTGGATTTCATTTCGGGTGTGAGCGTGATGTCCGCTCCAGGGAACTTGACGAACGGGAACACCGCCTCCTTCGCGCAGAAGTAGCAGGGCGACGGTTTAATGTTGCCAGTGTTGCCAATGTTGCCAGTTCCCAATTGGAATTTGGAATTGGCAATTGGCAACATTTCCACATTGGCAACATTTTCCAGCTTCTCTCCGGCCATGCAGCGTGCGGCCACGCCGGCGAGTGACCAGCCGATTGCCTTTGAGACGAACGGCACCGTACGCGAGGCGCGTGGATTTACCTCGATCATCCATATCACGCCGTCTTTCACTGCGAGCTGGATGTTCATGAGGCCCACCACATGCAGCTTTTCCGCGAACATGCGAGCAATGGATTCGACTTCGGCGATCGTCTTCTCCGAAAGCGAGACGGGCGGCGTGACGGCTGCGGCGTCGCCGGAATGGCAGCCTGCCGCCTCGATGTGCTCCAGAATCGCGCCGATGATTGTCGTTTTGCCGTCCGAGACGCAGTCCACGTCAAGTTCGATGGCGTGCGTGAGAAACTTGTCGATCAGGATGGGCTTGCCCTCTGATATTTTCACCGCCTCTTCCACGTACTCGCGCAGACGCTCTTCGTGATAGACGATCGCCATGCCGCGCCCTCCGAGAACGAAGCTTGGACGCACGAGAACTGGATATCCGATCTCGTCTGCGATCTTCAGCGCATCGTCGACAGTGTGGGCGATTCCGCTTGGCGGCTCGCGCACGCCTACTTCCTCGACTAGCGTGCGGAAGAAGTCGCGGTCTTCGGCGAGGGCGATGTCGTGGGGCGAAGTGCCGAGCACGTTCACGCCGGCCGCGGCAAGACGCTCCGCGAGGTTGAGAGGGGTCTGTCCCCCAAACTGCACAATCGCGCCGTCGCATTTCTCGCGCTCGTAGATCTCCATCACGTCTTCAAATGTCAACGGCTCGAAGTAGAGCTTGTCAGACGTGTCGTAGTCGGTCGAGACCGTCTCGGGGTTGGAATTGACCATCACAACTTCGATGCCCATCTTGCGCAGCGCGAACGCCGCATGGCAGCAGCACCAGTCGAACTCGATTCCCTGCCCTATGCGATTCGGCCCTCCGCCGAGGATCATGATTTTCCCAATGTTGCCAGTGTTGCCAATGTTGCCAGTTCCAGTGTTGCCAATGGCCAACTGATTATTGGAATTGGCAATTGGCAACATTTTCACGTTGGCAACATTCGCTAAAGGCGCACGACCTTCGGCCGAATAGTAGCTATAGTAATACGGCGTCTTTGCCTCGAATTCGCCGGCGCACGTATCGACCTCGCCGAACTCCGGCCTGATGCCGAGATTTAGGCGTTTCATACGCACCGTAATCTCATCTTCGCCGATGGTCTCGGCTATCTCCTTGTCGCTGAAGCCAAAAACCTTGGCCTGGCGGAGAAGCGTGGCTTCTATTGGCAAAGGACATTCGTCTTCCGACTGCCGACACCCGGACGACTTTCGCCTTTCGGCGTTCGACGAGAGATATGAGCGGAAAGCCTCTATCTCGTCAAGCTGTGCCTTGAACCATGGGTCGAATGTGGAGGCGTCGTGTCCGGCGAGAGGCGCTTCAAGCGAGCGTACGGCCTTCAGGTACGCCTGCTTGAATGTGCGCCCGATGGCCATTGCCTCGCCTACGGACTTCATCTGCGTGCCGAGCCGCCTGTCCGCGCCGGGAAACTTCTCGAACGTGAAGCGCGGCACTTTCACCACCACGTAGTCTAGCGCCGGCTCGAAGCATGCGGGCGTCACCTGCGTGATGTCGTTCGATAGTTCGTCGAGCGTGTAGCCGACCGCTAGAAGGGCGGCGATCTTCGCGATTGGGAATCCCGTGGCCTTCGACGCGAGCGCTGATGAGCGCGAGACACGCGGGTTCATCTCGATGATGATGCGCCGTCCCGTTTTTGGGTTCACCGCCCACTGCACGTTCGAGCCACCCGTCTCGATTCCGATCTTCTCCAGAACGCGGATTGAATCATCGCGCATCGACTGATACTCGCGGTCGGTGAGCGTTTGGATAGGCGCCACGGTGATGGAGTCGCCCGTGTGGACGCCCATCGGGTCCATGTTCTCGATGGAGCAGACGATCACGGCGTTTCCAGCCTTGTCGCGCATCACCTCCATCTCGAATTCCTTCCAGCCGATGAGAGACTCCTCTATCAGCACCTCATGGTTGAGCGATGCTTCGAGTCCGTGCGTCACGATGCTGGCAAATTCGTCCGCATCGTGTGCAATGCCGCCGCCAGTTCCGCCAAGCGTAAAGCCAGGGCGGATGATGAGTGGCCACGAGCCGATTCCTTTCGCAATCGACTCCGCCTCGTCGAGCGAATGGGCGCTGCCCGACTTCGGCATGTCGAGGCCAAGCTCCGTCATTGCCGCCTTGAAGAGGTTGCGGTCTTCCGCACGCGCTATGGCCGCCGCGTTTGCGCCGATCATCTCTACGCCGCATTCGGCAAGAACGCCAGATTTTGCGAGCCCGGTCGCCACATTTAGCGCCGTCTGTCCGCCGAGTGTCGGCAAGAGCGCGTTTGGACGTTCCTTGCGTATGATTGCCGCGACGGAATCCCCCGTCAGCGGCTCTATGTAGGTCGCCTCCGCCATCTCGGGATCGGTCATCACAG
>CAMIVJ010000311.1 GCA_946401765.1 uncultured bacterium
AACCTGCTCTCTGTGTAGAGCCCGTCGCCCTCCACGAGGAAGCGCACCGGCTTCGTGTTGCCGACTGCGGCAAAGGTCACGTTCTCGCCAGAAGGCGGCGCATCCCACGCAACGACGCGCTTGTGCCCGTGCGAATTGCCGTCGCCCGGAAGCCTCACCTTCACTTCGCCAAGGAACTCCGTGGAGGCGGTCTGGACGAACGGCGCCTGGTTGGCCGAGAGGTCCAGCTCCGCGCCGTCCGCAAGCTGCACCACGCTCGAATCCGTGCCTGCGCCGATCGTGAGCAGGCCCGAGAGACGTCCGGTCACCACGTTCTTGCTGTTCGCGCTCATCGTCACCGAGCCATCGCCGGTGAGCGCGCCGATGGTGGAGTTCACTTCGGAGTGGAACACAGCGCCGGCGCACACGTTGAGCGCCGCATCCGGAGAGTGGAAGCTCGTCTTGGCCGCGCGCAGCGTGCCCTCGCGCACATCGATCGTCCCCTCGCCCAGCACGCGCGCGTTGGCGATCCAGCAAAGCCCCGCGCCCTCCTTCGCCAGCGTTCCGCCGTTGAGGTCTATCCACTCGGGAGCATAGCCATACCCTACGAAGCCACCTTCTTGCTCCACCTTGACGGAGGCGGACGCACCCTGCAGAAGCTCGATTCCTCCGCCGTACTGCGCCGAATTAATTGGAAGCGGAGTGTCGGATCCCGCGAGAACGGCGCCATCGCCCAACACAATGAACGGCGACACCTGCGCAGAGGCGTTGCAGTTCGCACGATGCGTCACGCCGCCTTCGAGGCGCATGAAACCTATTCCGGTGCTTTGCCCCAGAACATTGACGATCGTTCCGGCCTCGCCAGGTGCGGCGTTGGGACATCCACGCAGCGTGAGGCCCGCGACGTAGGGCATGTCGCCCATGTAAACGGCCTTGCCAGGAGCGGTGAAGTCGATCTCCAGAAGATCGTCCTTCATGAATCCGCCAACGGGCTTGGCCGGCGTCCATTCAATGTCGTTGAAGTCGACGTCTTCGGCCACCTGCGCGCGATATACGCGGCGCATCGACTCGTCGTGCGTGCCCCACTTGCGCAGTTCGGCCATCTCGCTCGTCGTGAGTGCGCGCTGGTAGAAGCGGAATTCGTCTATTCTGATTCCCTGCCCTCGGACGAACGTCTCCACTGCGCCGCCGCACGGCGAACAGAACTGCCAGCTGCCGTTGGCGGAGCTGAAGTCTGGATGGGCGAGCGTTCCGCCGAGAACGCCGTCCACGTACAGGCTCGCCGTCTTCGCGTTCGCGTTGAACACGACAGCGTAGTCGTGGTACTGCGCCGAGGCTCCAGGAACGGCGACTTCAAGCCTGGACCCCTCGACTGGCCTGCTCTGGGTGGCTGTGGCAAGCGCCACGCCGTCCGCTCCGTTCGAGAGCAGAAGCATACCGGTGCTCGCGCCGCTCGCCATGCCGAGGCACCACACCACGCCGTTTGCCAGATCCAGGGTGCGAACCCTCGCGTGGAACGTCCAGTCGCCAGAGCCGAAGTCGAAGCCAGTTCCGTACGGACCATCCCCGCCCCACGTCGTGAGGGCTCCGCCGTTCATGCCGGGAGCGTATGCAGCCGAGGCGAGGGAGGTCAGGGTCATCAGCTCGGTGCCGAATCCTTCGGAAACATCAACTGCGTCCTGCAGCAGCGCCTTGCCGACTGCGTTGCAGTCGTATCCATAAAGGGGAGGCTCCGCGCGGAAGCCAGCCTCGGCAGGCACAGTGCCGCTGAAGAACTCCGCGGCCCTGCTCTGCGTCAGGTAGTCGGCAAGCGCACGATCGGCGGATATCGTTCCGTCGTACATGCGCACCTCGTCATAGCATCCGTAGAGACTGAGCTCAGTGAAGTTGGCGTTGTCGCCGATCGTGAATCCAAGGCCGTCCGTACGCGGAATGATCGCCTCCACCGTGCTGTCGATCACCATCTTGCCGTTGACGTACATAGTCACCTGTGTGCCGTTGTACACGACGGTGCAGTGCACCCAGCGCGACTGCAGGCTCGGCACGGCCACTGTTCTGTTCACCCGCGCGCCGGTGCATCCAAGGCCGGTGACGCCGTTGTTGGCCCACACTTCCCAGCCAACGCCTTCCTGGTTGTTCTTCTGGGCGGAGAAGAGACGCGCGTAGCCATTCGCCTTGTCGAAGTAGAACCAGCCGCTGATCGTCATCTTGGCCGCGTCGGTGATGTATGGTCTGTAGTCCGGCACCTGAAGCCCGTTGAACTTGCCCGTGACGGCCTGGTTCTGCACGCATACGCCTTCAAGCATTCGGGCGCCGGTGGCGCGCGGCTTCAGTTCGCCGATCCGGGCGGCGTCGGCGCCGTGGCCTGGCGTCGCGTCGAGGCCATGGCCGGTCGAGTCGGGCTCGGCAGTGCCGGTGGCGCCATTCGCCTTCTCCATGTGCCACACGCCCACGTAGCCGGTCCACACGTCGGTGACTGGCGGACGGTTCGCCGGCGGCTCGCCGCCCCAGTGCATCGTGATCTTCGTGCCTCTTGAAAGAGACGGCACCTTCACCCAGAACGCCGAAAGCCCCGAAGAGTTCCACGAGTCGAATCGGTTCCAGATCTGGCATTCGCTCGCCAGCACGTTGCCGTCGGCATCAGAGAACCACACGTCGCTGCCGTCCGGCGCGGCTTCGTTGTGGTTGAAGCCTTCCACGCAGTCCGGCAGCTTCACGTACACAGGGATGTCGTTAAGCGTCTCCACGCCAGTGTAGCCCTTGCACCAGAGATCGGCCGAACGCTGCGGACGCCTACTTACGAACGCCACTGGATCGTTCGACGTGTCGTATTCGGCCTGGATGCGATCGGCCGAGAGCTCGCCGTTGTACAACCTCACCTCGTCGAAATGGCCGTTCCACGAAGAGTCGTTGAACCCCGGAACGTTGCCTATCACGAAGCCGAGGTCGTCCGTACGCCTCTTCACCGCGCCTATCGAATAAGTTCCGCGCAGGATTCCGCCTTCGTACACCTTCACGGTCGTGCCGCTGAACACGAACTGGACGAACATCCACCTTCCCCGAAACTCCGAAAGCGTGACCGGGGTCTTGTATCCAATGCCGGAACCGTTTGCGCTTATCTGAGTGAACGAGCCGTTAAGCGTATAAGCCTCCCAGCCCACGGCCTCGCCGTTGCCCTTCTGAGCGGAGAAGAACCGCTGCCAGTCATAGAACCAGGCGGTGCTGAACCATCCTCCGACGGTGAACGTGGTCTGATCGCTCACGAGATCCCAGTACGGCGGCACAACAAGCCCCTGGCGAAATTTGGCATTGCTGTCCGCATACCCCTGGTTCTGGCAGGCTCTGCCCACCTTGCCATTCGGAATCGTCTTCATCTGGGCGAGATTGTTCTCGCCGTCGGGCTGTCTGCAGGATGGCACGGCGTCTAGACCATGCCCGGTGGCGTCGGGCTCGGCCGTGCCTGCTGCTCCGTTCGCGGCGTTCATGTGCCACACGCCCACATAGCCCGTCCACACCGAAGAGGCGGACGGCACCTGCGCGGCGGAGCCGCCGCCCCAGTGCATCGTGATCTTAGTGTTTCTGTCAAGCGATGGCACCTTCACCCACAGCAGCGACCTGCCGGACGCGTTCCATGTGTCGATCTCGTGCGAGAGCACGGTACCGTCCGCGGCGGTGAAGTAGATGTCGGTTCCGTCCGGCAGCGCGTCGGCGTACGAGAAGCCCTCCGCGCAGTCTGGCAGCTTTATGAGCGCGGGGAAGTCGACTAGCGTCTCCGTGCCGCGGTATCCGGCGAACCCTATCTCCGCCGAGCGCTCCCCTTCCGCCACAAGCGCCAACGGCGCCATGCACAACGCTGCGAAAGCAGCGACCGCTCTCGCAGAATGCAGCTTCACGAACCAAGAGAATCTCATTGTCCCCACCACCTTTCTTTTTGAGATTGATGCCTTATGGCAACGATGATATCATTTTCGTATCGCCAAGTCAATTCCCGCGCAAAAAAATGCCGCCGAAAGAAAAACGGCCACGCAAAAGCGCGGCCGTTTTCGTAGCTGTGCAACAGGCACACGCCGCGTCAGTCGGCGTCGCCCATTGTTGCCTGGAGAACCTCGCGGAGGGATGTCATTCCGGAGGCCACCTTTAGCATGCCGTCCTCGCGCAGCGTGCGCATGCCCATTTCGCGTGCGCGCTGGCGGA
>CAMIVJ010000312.1 GCA_946401765.1 uncultured bacterium
ACCAGTTCTCCGACCAGGCCACGTCCGGCCGTTTCGACGGCGAGAACATGCAGGTTGGCTGGACTGACGTGTGCGACACGCCGTACTGGGACACAATCGAGGCTGTGCGCGAAATCGGCGCGCGGATCTACGAGATAAGGTCTGGACGGAAGAATGTCTTGACTTCCGATGTAAGATAAGTCGGAAGACGAGAATAGCATAGTTCGCTTGGAGTGTCGGTAGTCAAATCAACGCTATACGTCACCTATGGCATATTAAGATGGACTTTGGCAATGGGGGCGATCTCGTATAGCGTGTGTGGTGCGCCAGTCCTACCAGGACAGTCATGTGGGACGTTGACCAGATCTGTTTTGCTACTCACTCCCGATTGCTTTCAACCCTTCTGGGCGTCGAAGTCGGGTCGGTCTCGAGTTCGCCAGACGGACATGGCCATGCCGGTTTCGCGGCGGAAGAACTTGCGCAGGGAGTTCGGGTTGGTGAATCCGCAGAAGTCGGATATCGTCTTTAGCGGCATGTTGCCGCCGCCGATGAGCTCCTTCGCCCGTTCAAGTTGAACGGCGTGAATCTCGGCGAGAATGCTCCGGCCGGTGGCGCGGGCGAAGCGGATGTCTGCCATCCGCCGCTAGCAGTCAAAGAGGCGCGCGACCTCTTCCGCCTTCAGTCCCGAACATGCCCGGCGGCGGATGAAGTCGAGCGCCGTGAGGACCTGTGGATCGTACTTTTGGAACGATCAAAGGGGACAGACCTTCCTATAGTTCCCTTGACTACTGGACAAATTGACGCTGCGACCGTGGATTATCTCAGTTGGGTGTTGCATTCTGCGGCAAGATACAGGTGACGCGCTAGTAACGACAGTCGATTCTTCGGCCGAGAAGTTTTCAAGGTATAATCGAATAACGTACGGTTTGGCGTTGACATTCGATTATAGGTTTAATAGAATATATGCCGACATGAACAGAAAAGGTATAGTGGCAAGGCAAGATTACCTTGAGAAGGTAAAACCATTTGTCGGGCTTGACATAGTCAAGGTTGCGACTGGCATCCGTCGTTCCGGGAAATCCGTGTTCATGCGCCAGATACGCGATATGATTGCGGAGGAAATCGATCCGAACGGAAAGTTTATCTGGATCAACCTTGAAGAGGACGAGAACAGGCGATTCCTGTCGAGGGGTGTTCTGCACGACTACGTTCTTGAGGAGGCGAAGAAAAACGCGCCGTCCCGTACGTATGTTTTCCTTGACGAAATCAGCGAAGTGGCGGAATGGGAGAGAGCCGTCAATTCGCTGAGAGCCAAGGAGAACATAGACTTGTTCATTACCGGCTCCAACTCGAAACTGCTTTCCGGAGAGCTTGCCACGCATCTGACAGGACGGTACGTGGAGATCAAGGTCAGGCCCTTTTCGTTTCGCGAATTCCGCGAGATTCGGGCAGCCGAAGACATCGCTTCGGCCTTTGACGCCTATCTGGAATTCGGCGGGATGCCGTTCCTCTCCCACATCGGCTACATGGAGGAGCCTTCGCGCGAGTATCTTGCCGACCTTTATTCCTCAATCTTGATGAAGGACATCGTCCGCCGCCACAAGATACGCGACGTCGATTTGCTGTCCCGCATCGTCGGCTACGTGATGAGCGAAGTCGGGCATGTGTTTTCAGCGGCGAGCATTCTCCGCTACTTGAAGCACGAGCGCCGTTCCGCTTCGTTCGATACCGTGATGAACTACCTTCGATTCGGCGAGGAGGCGTTTCTTTTCAGTTCGGCGAAGCGAGAGGATCTCATGGGCAGGCGAATCCTTTCGGTGGACGAGAAGTTCTACGCGACAGACCATGCGATGCGAAGGGCGATAACAGGCGGAAACGTCCGCCGCGACATTGACAGAACGCTTGAATCGGTCGTGTACGGCGAGTTCTTGCGGCGAGGGTACGACGTGAGGATTGGGCGCGTAAAGGAGAAGGAAGTCGATTTTGTCTGCGAGCGTGGCAAAGAACGCCTTTACGTCCAGGTCGCTTACCTGATGGAGCGCGAAGAGACTCGTGAACGGGAGTTCTCCGCTCTCATGGCGGTCCCCGACCAGTATCCAAAGATGGTGCTGTCCCTTGACCGCGTCGATTTCTCGCAAGACGGTATTGTACACATGTACTTGCCCGAATTCCTCATGAAAAGCTGAAGAATGAAAATGATCACATCGAGAAAAGAGTTCATCCTTGGCGTGGCGGCGGTTGTCTTTGGCGCAAGCGCCGCAGGCAACGTGCAGGCGGATGGGGCGGCTGCGGGACATCCCGCCGGCGCGCGGCGGCAATACATCGCCTACAGGAGCTTCCGTCCGCAGCTTGAGCGCACAAGGGATTTTGCGGAGATGGGAATACCGCTGCGCGTCTTCTTCGCGTCTAACACCATCAACGCCTTCGGGAATCCATACTGCGACTATCCGCCCATCTGGAAGGGAGTCAAGAAATACGACTGGTCCGCGCTCGACGCGCAGATCGAAGACTTCCTCAAGGCGAGCCCGAACGCCGATTTCGTCTGCATGATCGACCTCAACACGCCCTACTGGGCGATACGCAGGTTCTCGATAGACTCCTTCACCGAGATATCCCACGCCGCGAGCGACCAGGGATGGATCAAGATCACGAAGGAGTGGATGCTGGACTTCATCGCGTACGCGGAAAAGAAGTGGGGCTCGCGCATCAGCGCCTACATCCTCTCCGGCGGATGCACCAGCGAATGGTACGAATGGGACAAGGGGCGCATGGGCAATGTCAAGAACGCCGCCTGGGCGAGGTGGTGCAAGGCGCGCAGACTCGACTACGGCCCGACCGTTCCCGATCTCGCGAAGATCAAGAGCGCCGCATTCGAGAACCTGGTTTACGACCCAGCCAAGGAACGGCACAAGATCGACTACTGGCGCTTCCACAACGCCGTCATCGCCGACGCCATCCTCGCCTACGCATCCGCCGCGCGCAAGGCCATTCCGAAGACGAAGGAGATCGGAATCTTCTACGGCTACTACTACACGAGCGCCGCCTGGCAGGCATCATTCGGGCATCTCGACTACGAGCGCGTCTATGCCTCGCCCGACATCGACTTCTTCGTCTCTCCGGCCAACTACTCCGACCGTCAGATGGGCGGCGGCTCCGGCAGCCAGATCGTCCACTCCACCGCAAGGCTCTACGGCAAGCGCCTCCTTCACGAGATAGACGTCGGTCCGCACACGCAGAAGTTCTGGAAGCGCGGCACCTGGAAGACATTCGAGGAGGATATTGCCGGCAACACGCGCGAGGCTGCATTCGCAACGGCGAACGGATGCTCCTACTACTGGTTCGACATGTGGGGCGGGGAAAACGGCTTCTACGACGATCCCGCCATCCGCCGGCGCATCGCGAAGCTCGCCGGTATAACACGCCGCTACAACGCCGCCTTTCCGCATCTCGCCGACGAGGTCCTTCTCGTCTCCGACCCGGAGAGCATCTACCACCTCAACGAGAAAGACCCGAAGGAGCGCGCGTTCGGGGAGTACTTCCGCAACGCGCTGTCAAAGACGGGCATCCCGTTCGACGTGTGCACGCTCTCCGACCTCAGGACGCGCGACATCTCGAAGACGAAGGTGGTGGTCTATCCGGCGGCGATAAACATCACGCCGGAGAAGAGGGTGCTGATGGAGAGGACCATGCTCCGCTGCGGCAAGACGGTGGTGTGGTGCTACGCGCCCGGCATATCCAACGGCAGAAAGCTCGACGTGAAGCGCGTGAAGGAGTACGCAGGCGTTCCCTACGCGACGCCTGGCGTGAGCACCACGAAGATGGAGGGTGGCTGGACGAGCGTGTATGCGCGCGACTACAGGCTCTACACGCCTGCAAAGCTGCGCGAGGTTATCGCGGCGTCTGGTGCGCACGTATGGGCGTCGAAGCCGTGCGTCGTGTACGCGAACGAGCGTTTCCTCGCGGTCCACACGAAGGAGGGCGGAGAGATCAAGGTGTCCCTGCCGCGCAAGTACGCGCGCGTCACGGATCTCCTTGAGGACAAGGTGGTTGCCCAGGACGCCGACAGTTTCACCTTCGTATTCTTATCACCGGACACACGCCTCTTCGATTTGGTTGAGTAGTTCAAGAAGTAGCGGCGGAACAAGCTCAACCTCAGTTCGGCATTGCCCGGCACCAAGAATTATGATACAA
>CAMIVJ010000313.1 GCA_946401765.1 uncultured bacterium
CGCGCTTGGCGCGCTTGCGCGCCCCCGGAGTGTTGGTGAGACTGGAAAGATCCATTGTAGGTTCCCTTTCTTTGTTTAGGCCCTGATGTCTGCGATCTCCTCTGCGGAGCGCAGCTGGTAGAGCGCGTCGAGCGTGGCCTTCACCACGTTGAGGCGGTTCTTGGAGCCCAGGGACTTGCCCACCGCGTCGCGGATGCCCACTGCCTCGAGGACGGGGCGCATGCCGCCGCCGACGATGAGGCCAGTGCCGTCAGGAGCCGGCTTGAGGATCACGCGCCCGCCGTCGCAGGTGCCCGAGACGTCGTGCGGGATCGTCTTCTCGTGCAGGGTGATCTTCTTCATGGCCTTGCGGGCCGCCTCGCCGCCCTTGCGGATGGCGTCGGAGACCTCGTTGGCCTTGCCGAATCCCACGCCCACCTTGCCGGCCTTGTCGCCGACAACGATGACTGCGGAGAAGGACATGCGGCGACCGCCCTTGACGGTCTTGGCGCAGCGGTTCACGAACACGACGCGCTCGTCGAGGTCGTCGTTCGCGCCGGATTCGTTGCGGCGCTTGTCACGGTTCATCGCCATTATTCAGCCTCCTTGGCGGGTTTGTCGCTGATGGAAAGTCCGTTGGCAACGGCGGCGTCCACGATTGCCGCCACGCGGCCCGTGTACTTGAAGCCGCCGCGGTCAACCACGACCTTCGAGATGCCCTTGGCCTTTGCGGCCTCCGCGGCGTTCGCGCCGAGGGTCTTCGCAACCTCGATGTTGCACTTCGTCTCCTTGATCGTGGAGGCGGAGGCGAGGGTGTTACCCGCAGCGTCGTCGATGAACTGCACGTACATGTGCTTGTTCGTGATGCATATCGCCATGCGCGGCTTCTCGGCGGTGCCGATGACGCGCTGGCGGAGGCGAAGATGGCGCTTCGCGCGCTGGTCTTTACGGTTGAAACTCATTTTAGATTTCTCCGAATCAGGCAGCCATTCTGTTAGGCCACCTTCTTGCCCTGTTTACGGCGGATGTGCTCGCCTTCGTACTTGATGCCCTTGCCCTTGTAGGGTTCGGCCGGGTAGAAGCTGCGGATGCGCGCGGCGGCCTCGCCCACGTGGGACTTCTCGATGCCGGTGACGGTCACGAGGAGGCCGTCGTTCTCGACGGTGACCTTGATGTCGTCCGGAATGTCGAAGATCTTGGGGGATGCGAAGCCGAGCGAGAGCGCGAGCTGCTTGCCCTGGAGCGCGGCCTTGAAGCCGGTGCCCTCGATGGTGAGCTTCTTCGTGTAGCCTTCCGAGACGCCCTTCACATGGTTGTTGATGAGGGCGCGCGCGAGGCCGTGGAAGTTGCCGAGCAGCTTGTCGTTTTCGCAGGAGACGACGACCTTGCCGTCCTTCACCTCCGCGGTGATGCCGCTGTGCATTACATAGGAAAGCTCGCCGAGCTTGCCCTTCACGGTGACCTTCTGGCCGTCAACCGTCACGGTGACGCCGGCCGGAATGGCCACTGGTTCTTTACCGATACGAGACATTGTTGAAGCTCCTTACCAGACTGTGCAGATGAGTTCGCCGCCGAGGCGCTGCTTCTTCGCGTCCACGCCGCTCATCACGCCCTTGGAGGTGGAGAGCACCGCGAGGCCCATGCCGTTGAGCACGGCGGGGATCTCGGCGCACGACACGAACTTGCGCAGACCGGGGCGGGACTGGCGCTGAAGACCGCGGATCGCGGGCTCGGCCCGGTCGGAGTACTTCAGCGTGAGGACGAGCTTCTTGGGGAAGTCGCTGGTGATGAAGAAGTCCTGGATGTATCCGGCGGACTTCATAACCTTAGCTATCTCGGCCTTGATGTTCGACGCCGGCACGGCCACCTGCACGAGGCGGGCCTTGAGGCCGTTGCGGATCGAGACCAGCATGTCGGAAATGGGATCGATGATCATTTCTTCAGTTCCTTTCCGTTACCACGAGGCCTTGGTGACGCCCGGGATGAGGCCGTTCACGGCCAGTTCGCGGAAGCAGAGACGGCAGACGCCGAACTTGCGCATGTAGGCGTGGCGGCGGCCGCAGAGCTTGCAGCGGTTGTAGGCGCGCACGCCGAACTTCGGCTTGCGGTTCGCCTTTTCCATCAGACATTTCTTGGCCATTGATTAATTCCTTCCCGCGAACGGCATGCCGAGAGCCACGAGGAACTCCTTGGCAGCGGTGTTGTCCTTGGCGGTCGTGACGAACGTCACGTCCATGCCCGAATTGGGGCCAGCCGCCTCCACGATCTCAGGAAAGATCGAGTGGTCCTTGAGGCCCAGCGTGTAGTTGCCGCGTCCGTCGAAGCCGCGGTTGGGGATGCCGCGGAAGTCGCGGATGCGGGGGAGCGCCACGTTGATGAGGCGCTCGCAGAACTCCCACATGCGCTCGCCGCGCAGCGTCACCTTGGCGCCGATGACCATGCCTTCGCGCAGCTTGAAGTTCGAGATGGACTTCTTGGCCTTGCAGAGCATGGGCTTCTGGCCGGTTATCGCGGTGAGGTCGTCAACGAGGTTCTTCTGCTCGTCCTTCGAGACGATGCCGAAGCCCATGTTGATCACGACCTTCTGCAGACGGGGCACGAGCATCTTGTTCGTCGTGCCGAGCTTCTGCTCGAGTTCGGCGATGATGCGCGAATTGTACTCTTCTCTAAGCTTCGCCATGATCAAGCTCCCTTGCTCCTGGTCCACTTGAAATCGACGGCCTTGCCGGAGCCCTTCATGGTGAGCACCTTCTTGCCGTCCTTCTCGGCGGTCGCCACGCGGGCGCCCTTCTTGGTCTCGGGGTCAAACGGCATCAGCTTGCACAGGCGGATGGGAAACTCCATCTCCACGAGGCCGCCTTCGGTGCGCTCGGTGCGGCGAACGGCCTTCTTGTGCTTGTTGAGGCCCTCGACGATAGCGGTGCCGTCCTTGGGGCTCACGCTCCTGACCACTCCGGTGCGGCCAGCGTCGTTGCCGCTGATCACAACCACTGTGATTCCCTTGCGAATACGTGCGATACTCATGATTAGCTCCTCTTAGACCACTTCCGGGGCCATGGACAGGATTTTCATGTAGTTCTTCTCGCGCAGCTCACGCGGCACCGGCCCGAACACGCGGGACCCGATGGGGTTGAGCTTGGAGTCGACGAGAACGCAGGCGTTCTGGTCGAAGTGCACGCGCTGGCCGTCTTCGCGGACGATCTGCGCGCCCGTGCGGATGATCACCGCAGTGGCCACCTGGCCCTTGCGGATCGAACCCGTGGGGGACGCCTCCTTGATCGCCACGCGGATCACGTCGCCGAGATGCGCGTACTCCTTGCGCTGCTTGAGAATGCGGAAGCACATCGCGCGCTTGGCGCCGGTGTTGTCCGCTACAACGAGGTTTGTAAGTTCCTGGATCATGTCACTTCGCCTCCGGAGCCACGATGCGCCAGCGCTTGGTCGCGCTGAGCGGACGTGTTTCCATAATCGTCACGACGTCGCCCACCTTCGCGGTGTCGGCCTCGTCGTGCACGTGATACTTCTTGCGGCGGATTATCACCTTGCCGTACATTGGATGACGCTCGCGGTAGGTCACCTGCACGACGACGCTCTTGGCGCCCATCTTGGAGACGACCTCCCCCTTGCGCACCTTGCGGGCGCCGCGCTTTTCTTCGTTCGCCATGGCTACTTGGCCTCCTTCTTCAGCTTGGTCAGCACCGTGAGCATGCGCGCAACGTCGTGGCGCAGCTCGCTGATGCGGCCCGGCTTCTCAACTTCGACCTTCGACGCGTTCCTGAGCCGCAGATCGTTGAGCTCCTTGCGGACCTCCGCGATCTTGACGAGGATCTCGTCCTCGCTCAGCCCCTGCAGGGCGTTCTTCTTTTCCGTCTTCTTCATCAGATTTTCACTCCGGCACGTGTGACGAGTTTCGTGTGGATGCCGATCTTCGTGGCTGCGAGGCGCAGGCACTCGCGGGCGATCTCCTCGGAGACGCCGCCGACCTCGAAGAGGACCTTTCCGGGGAGGATCACGGCAACCCAGAACTCGGGGTTGCCCTTGCCCCCGCCCATACGCACTTCGATAGGCTTGCGGGTGATCGGCTTGTCGGGGAACACGCGGATCCAGAGCTTGCCCTTGCGCTTCATCTCGCGGTTGATCGCGACGCGGCAGGCTTCGATCTG
>CAMIVJ010000314.1 GCA_946401765.1 uncultured bacterium
ACGGAGGCGATCCTGCGGTGGCTTCGAGCTGGACGTGCAAGGCCGCAGACGGCACGGCGCTTCCCGACGCGCTTCCCAACAAGTACACGCAGGTACACATCTCGTCGAGCATCACGATGGCAACCGACGCCGACCTGACTCCGTACGCCTCCGTGATGACGACGGCGGCGAACCTCACGATCAACACGTCTGGGCACAAGCTCTACGTGAAGACGCTTGATCCGTGGCTCGCCACGACGGTGACCGACACCGTCGGCGGGGGCGAGCTGCACGTGGTCGTTCCGGAGGGAACCCTGACCTACAACAGCCAGATCGCGCTTGCGAACATGCTGAAGCTCGTGACGGAAGGGGATGGGCTTTTCATGTTCTCCAAAACCGGCCAGACCTACACCGGCGGCACGCAGGTAGCCTCCGGAACGCTGATGTACGACGCAGCTCCAGCCAACTGGCCATTGGGCAGAAACGGGACGAAGAACGCCAGCGCGCAGGTCGTCACCGTCGATGCCGGCGCGACGCTCGACGTCAACGGGAAGACGGGCTTCGGCTACACGACGGTGGTGTTCAACGGCGGCACGGTTAGGGGCTCCTCAACGCAGTTCAACGGCGCAAAGAGTTTGACCGCCGATTCGTATCTTGTCGCCACCGGCGACTTCGCCATGCAATACAACGGTCTTCCCCTGAACGGGCACACCCTTGAAGTCGCCATTGCCGGAGGAAAGACGCTCAAGTTCGACAACTGCCCGCCGCAGGGCCCTGGCAAGATCAAAATCACCTCTGGCGGCTATATGCAGACGCTCAATGCCGAATACGATGCGCGGAACGTGGACTTCATTGTCGGCAGTGCGCTTAACCTCAGCACCGCGCTGAGCGTACACGACTACGAGGCGGCGTACAACTACAACGCCAACAGCGGCACGGCGGCGCTGAACGTGTATGGGACGTTCAAGCCCGGCGTCGACCACGACTATTTCTACGGTTGCACGATGCAGAATGGCTCGACGATCGACCTCTCGGCGAGGACGACGCCGCTGCCGCGTGCATCCGCTTTTACAACCGGCGACAACACGCTCAAGTTCGCCGAGGGCGTCACAGTCAACGTGGAGATCGGCGAGCGCAGTTCCGACGTCGGCACGTGCCTTGTCTCGTGGCCTTCGGGTTCTGCGCCTGAATTCTCGGTGGGCTTCGCGTTGGTGGCGAACGGCGCGGCCGTGGAGGGCAAGGCCCTTGCTGTGAAGGATGACGGCCTTTACATCAAGGCTGCAGGCGAGCCTGAGTATGCGATGTGGGTCAACGGCGGATGGCAGTTCTACACAAGCGGCGTCCAGGACACCGAGTGGGGCGGCAACGTGACGGGCAACATGCAGGTGCGGTTCACGACCGCCGCGGAATACGACGCGATCTGCGCAGTCACGCCGGCGGTTTCACCCGCCGCGTTCGTGCTGGCCACAAACGAGTTTACGAACGCCGCAGGCGCGGCCTTCGACTTCACGAGGACGGAATCGCTTGTTGTGGGAGACGGGACGGTGTTCGACGCCAACGGCGGACTCCTCAAGCTGCCCGCCGTGCTGGCCGGCGGCATCAATGTGTTCACCGTGACGAACTCCGCAGAGCAGGTTGGTTCGCTTGAAGTTGAAGTCCCCCAGGACGCCACGACGACCGTCACGAAGATGGCGCTCACGGGCAATCTGAAATTTGTGAAGACCGGACCTGGAACCATTGTCATAAAGAAGGATCACCAGACATTCACGGGAGGCACGCAGGTCGCGGCGGGGACGTTGAAGTACGCGGCAGAGCCCGCCTACTGGCCCTTGGGCGGAAACGGAACGACGGATGTCAGCGCGCAGCTCGTCACAGTCGATGACGGGGCGACGCTCGACGTCAATGGGTATGGCGGTTTCGGCTATACGACGGTGGTGTTCAACGGCGGCACGGTGAAGGGGGCCTCGGGTCTCTTCAACTGCGCAAGGAGTCTGACCGCCGATTCGTATCTTGAAACAACCGGCGACTTCAACATGCAATACAACGATTTTACCCTGAACGGATACACACTTGAAGTCGCCATCGCGAATGCGAAGTACCTCAAGTTCCAGGACTTGGCGCCGCAGGGCCCGGGCAAGATCAAAATCACCACCGGCGGTTGGTTGCAGACAATCACTTCCTGCAATGCGTCAAACGTGGACTTCATTGTCGGCAGTGCGCTGAACATCAGCTCCGCGCTGAGCGTACATGACTACGAGGCGGTGTTCGGCGCCAACTACAACAGCGGTACGGCGGCGCTGAACGTGTATGGCGCGTTCAAGCCGTCCGAGCACGACTACTTCTACGGCTGCACGATGCAGGACGGTTCGACGATCGACCTCTCGTCGCGGACGAACGCGCTTCCGCGCGTCTCGGCGTTCACGGGAGGCGACCACACGCTCAAGTTCGCTGACGACGCGACGGTCAAGGTCAAGCTGGGCGGATGGAAAGCCTCGACCAAGACGCCGATTGTCAGCTGGGAGACAGCTCCAGAAAATCTTGAGGGGCTCAAGTTCGTGTGCGGCGACAAAGAACGGCGTTTCTCAATCATCAAGAAAGACGACGGCCTTTACATGTACGCCGGTACTTTCATCATCGTTCGCTGACGCGACTTCGGCATCTCGGGCTAGGGCTATTGCCTTGATGATTGATTCCGCGAGGTTCTTGCGGGGACAGTCCCCTGCGATATTAGGAAGAAGCAAATGACAAGACTTGTAAGCTCCATGTTCGTGTTGATGGCGGGGGCGGTGTTTGCGGACACGGTTTCCGTGGCTGCGCTGGACGCGAAGATTCGCGGCATGATGGACGAGAACATGACGGTCGGCATGTCGGTCGTCGTCGTCAAGGGCGACAAGGTCGTCTATCAGCAGGCGTTTGGATATCGCGACAAGGACACGCGCGAACCTCTGGACGTCAACGACATCTTCCGGATTGCGTCGATCTCCAAGTCGTTCTCGGGCATGTCCGTCATGCAGCTCGTGGAGGCCGGCAAGATGTCGCTCGACGATGACGTAAACGGCATCCTCGGCATGGACATCCGCAACCCGCGCTACCCGGACATCCCGGTGACGATCAAGATGCTGCTCTCGCACACCTCCGGCATGAGTGACGGCGGCGGATACCACGACCTGTCGTACGTCGACAAGACGAAGACCGACATCAACCTCATCCGCGAGAAGGCGTGGCTCACCTATCCGCCGGGCAAGGGATACAGGTACTGCAACCGAGCCCTCAACATCATCGGACTCGTGATCGAAAAGGTCTCGGGCGAGAGGTTCGACGAGTATGTCCTGAACCACATCCTCAAGCCGATTGGCGCGGACAATTCCGGCTTCAACCTCGACAAGCTTGACAAGGCGACCATCACGAAGCTCTATCAGTACAGCGCGAAGCGCAACCGGCTTGTTCCGGGAGGCGGGTACAAGCGCATCAACGAGAAGAAGGTTGCCGACGGAACGTACAAGATCGGCAAGGACGGCTTCTTCTGGTCGCCGACGGGCGGAATGAAGATTTCTGCGCCCAACCTTGCGAAGTGGATGATGACGCTCAAGAACGGCGGCGTCGCGCCGAACGGCAACCGCATCATATCGGAGAAGGGCTGCAAGACGATGCTTACGCCGGTCATCGACACAAGCGATCCCGGTGTGCAATACTGCCTCACCACCCGCGTCGAGACGCGTTTTGTCAAGGACAAGAAACTTGTCGGCCACACGGGGAGCGCATACGGGCTTTACAGCTGCATGTACTTTTGCCCCGACGAGGACTGGGGAATCGTCTGCATCTGCTCCAGCGCCAAGCCCGACAAGGTCAACGGAATGCACGGCATCCGCAAGTGCCTCCACGGCGTCTTCAACCTTCTCCACGACAATTTCATCGGGCAGTAAAGTGACGGAGTCTGATAGGTGTTTATTCCCGCCTTGGTTTCTATGGGGTATAGCACACCGAATCGCATTAGCGAGGGATATTCGCGGGGACAGTCCCTCGCAGGGATTCATCAGCCGGTCCAGAAGGGCCGCGCCCGTGTAGCCGATGCGGTGGATGTGGTGCTTCACGGAGGAAATCGGCACGGCCTGGTTTTCGCAAATCACCATGTCGTCGCCGACGCCCAGCACGGCCACGTCGCC
>CAMIVJ010000315.1 GCA_946401765.1 uncultured bacterium
CCGATTCTCCCCGATCTCGTGGAGACGGGCTGCCCCGCGTTCGAGCTCGACTGGAAGACGGACGCCAGGCGCGTCTTCGAGATTGCGCATGGGAAGTTCACGCTCTCCGGCAACGTCGATCCGTCGCTCTTCGTCACGGGCACGCCCGACGAGGTGTATGCGGCGTCGCGGGAGGTGTGCGACATCTTCCGCGGGAAGGGCGGGCTCGTGCTGTGCTCTGGATGTGCGCTTGGCCCGAACACGAAGAGCGAGAACGTGCAGGCGTTCGTGCGCGCCGCGCGCGACTGATTCTTCCTGCGGATGCAAGGCTGCCGCCATGTTTTCGCGTGTAAGTTTTCAATGAAAGACTAGGTTGACAGATGAAAAAGAGTCTTGCAGGATTGACGTATGCGATATGTGCTGCGTTGACGGTTTTCGCCGCGCAGGCAAAGGATGCGGCGAAGAGGGACTGGTCGGAGATGTTCTTGGCGGCTTCGCCGTCTCTTGCTCCCGATGGGTCGTTCCTCGTGTTCGAGTGGGTGGGGCGCATATGGCGCGTATCGCCGGATGGAGGCGATGCGCAGCCGCTGACCGACGGTCCTTCGGACTTCAAACCATGCGTTTCGCCCGACGGGAAACGGGTGCTTTTCAAGTCTAGTCGCGACGGAGGCGAGAAGCTCTTCGAGCTGGTGCTCGGCAAGAACGGACTCACGGAGTCCGTCAGGCAGGTTTCTTTCCATTCCGAGGGCCTCGATCCGCACGGCTACTTCCCAGACGGAAAAACCGTCGTGGCTGTTGCCCGCCGCGACTTTTCGTCCGCAGTCGCTGGCGGTGCAATGCGCAGGGGCTATCGCGCCATCTCCGTTCCGGTGGCCTCGCGCGGCGCGGAGAGGATGCTCTTCAACGCGCCCGCCCGCGATCCTGCGATCTCGCCCGATGGATCAAGCATCCTCTTCGTCGCGCATGGTGACGGCGATTCGCCAGACTACCGCAAGTTCCCAGTCTCGACGTGCTCGAGCATGGCCGGCGACATCTGGCTCTACGAGACTGGCGGCAAGAGTTTCCGCTCGCTGGAGACGTCGCCGCGCGACGAGCGCTCTCCGCTCTGGTCGCCGGACGGCAAGGGGTACTACTTCCTCTCCGACGAAGGTGGCGTCAGGAACATCCGCTATCGTCCGCTCGCAAAGGACTCGGCGGTTCGGCAGATCACTTCGTTCACTGACGATCATGTGTTCTCTCCCACCATATCGCGCGATGGGCGCATCATGGTGTTCCGCAAGGGGCTTGATCTATGGCGCATCGACCCGACCGCAAAGAAGCCCGAGGCAAAGCGGCTTGCGCTCAAGCCCGTCGGAGCCGTGGCGGACCTGCCGCGCATGCGGCGCAGGATGTACCAGAAGGTGTGGAACAACGACGAACTGGGCGATGTCGCGTTCACTGACGATGGCGCAACCATCGCATTCACGGCAGGGGGCGATGTGTTCGTCATGGGCGCAACGTCGCGCAGCGCGGTGACGGTGCATGGTTCGTCGCTTTCGCACGAGCGGGAGCTTGCATTCTCTCCGGATGGCTCCACGCTGTACTTCCTCTCCGACTTCGGAGATCATGTGGACGTGTGCACTGCGCGGCGCGGAGCGCAGTTCAGCAGCTGGACTTCATGCACGCAGTTCGACGTCAAGACGATTGTAAGCGATGGCAAGCGTCGCAGAAAGCTCTCCATATCGCCAGATGGGCGCCTTCTTGCATGGTGCGATCCAACTGGCCACATCACCTTCGCCGACGTGAAGACAGGCGAGCAGTACACGTCCCCCGCAAAGGCCGCGCAGTGCGAAAGCTACGCCTGGGCGCCCGACGGTCGTTATGTGGCCGCGTCGCTCCGCGACGGGAACGGGCAGTTCGACGTGTGGATACTCGCCACCAGCGCGAAGAGGGCGAACGGCGCCGCATCACCTGCCCCGTACAACCTCTCGCGCGGATGGATGCACGACGGGTCGCCCGCATGGTCCCCCGACGGGCGCATCATAGCCTTTTCCGGCCAGCGTACGTCGTCGCGCGAGAAGTTAAACGTCTTCTACGTCTACCTTAACCCGGACGACGAGATCGACGAGCGCAACGGGCGCAAGCCAAAGGGCGACCGCTACAGAATCGTCTTCAAGAGGCTTGCCGACCGTGTGCGCCTGACAAAGGCCACCGGGCATGATCTCGTCTTCGCGCCTGACTCGCGGACGCTTGCCGTGAACAACCACTCCGAGACCGTCACGGTGCGCATCCCCTCGGCCCTTGAGCCGAAGAAGGCGTTCTCTAAGACTGGCGTTCCGAAGGCATGGATCAAGACGCAGGGCGGCGAAAGACTTTTGCGCATTGTGGACGGCCTTCCTGCGATCGGCGACACCACGATTCCGGTCAAGGTGTATCAGACCACCGACCTCGCCGACTACCGCCAGCTCGCCTTCCTAACGGCATGGGCCACTGTCCGCGACAACTTCTGCGATCCTTCCCTTCGCAAGGTGGACTGGAATGCGATAAGGGAGAAGTACCTCCCCGCGGCGCGCAACGCCGCATCGTGGAACATCTTCCGCGACGTCATGTACCTCATGTACGGCGAGCTGGACGCCTCACACATCGGCTTCTCCTTCAACCACGCCTCGTTGAAGGCGTGGGGCGTTAAGCCGAACGACCACGAGTGGGCGCCCGTGACGACATGCATCGGAGTTCGATTTGATCCGGAATGGAAGGGCGAAGGGTGGAAAGTTGCCGACGTCATACCAAATGCGCCGGTCGACTGCGGAGAGAACGGGCTCAATGCGGGTGATGTCCTCTTGGAGGTGGACGGCAGGAAGCTGAAGCCGGGAATGGACTACGCCGAGGTGTTCAGCGCGCCGCCGCAGCACAAGTACCGGCTGCTCGTGCAGCCGGCGGAGGGAGGAAGAAAAAGATTGCTTCGCGTCGATCCGCTTGACTTTGACATGGCGCGAATGCTGCTGCGAAAGGCAGAAGTCCTGGAGGCGCGTCGGCGCGTGCGCAAAGAGGGGAATTTCGGGTACATCGCGGTCGACAGGATGGACGAGCAGTCCGCAGGGGCGTTTGCGGATTCCGTCGTCTCGGAATGCTATGGGCGCGACGGGGTGATCGTTGACGTTCGCGACAACGGCGGCGGCAATACGGCCGACAGGCTTCTCGACATCCTCATCTGCCGCCAGCACACGCGCACGCTCTTCAGGGGAGACGTGCCAGAGGGATATCTCGTGTCGTACTGGGATCGTCCAGCCGCGCCGTCCATTCCCCTTGTCGTGCTGATGAACGAGATGACAGGGTCCAACGCCGAGGCGTTCGCCCATGCCGTTCGGCAGGCGAAGAGGGGCGTGCTCGTGGGAAACGCCACTCCGGGCGACGTGATCGCGACAACCGAGAAGCCGCTTCTGGACTGCGGCAGGATGAACGTGAGCCACGCGGGCATGTTCCTCATGGACGGCACCGACATGGACCGCCACGGCGCGCAGCCTGACGTGAAGGTTGACATCACCCCCGCCGACTACGCCAATGGACGCGACCCACAGCTTGACGCCGCCCTCAGGGAGCTCAAGAAACTTGCAGAGGCCAAGGCGAAGGAAAAGCCCCTGGCCGAGCTTAAATACAATTAGCGATAGTTTCCCCTTGCGCGCCGCCTTTCGCTGCACCATGAAGTGTGCACGTTCAACCCCGCACCAGGCACTAGGCACCAGGCACTCAATATGATATAATCTGTACATTGATTTCACCCATGTCGATTTCAACAATCAAAGGAGGAACCCTAGTGAACAACAGAATCAGCAGAAGAGGATTTCTTGGCGGCGTGATTGCGGCTGGTGCAACGCCCGCGATTGTGCCTGCGAGCGTGTTCGGCGAGACGGCGCCCAGCAACAAGCTGCAGATAGCGCTGATCGGATGCGGACGCATCGGAACGTCGATGGACATCGGCGGACTCGCGGCCAACCAGGACCTTGCGATGCTCACCACGGTGTGCGACTGCGACTCCGTCCGTCTTGCGAACATGAAGAACGTGGCCGAACAGCGCTACCAGCGCAAGATGGACCACCTGAAGCTGGAGATGGACTACCGCAAGGTGCTCGACGACCCCGGCATAGACGGCGTGATGATCTGCACGCAGGACCACTGGCACGC
>CAMIVJ010000316.1 GCA_946401765.1 uncultured bacterium
GATGTCTTCACGGCCGGGGCGTACGCCGAGACCGTCGTCTCCACCTACACCGCGAACGCGGCTATGGCGCGCATCCTGGAGGCGCTGGGGATACGTCCAGAGGGCGCTACCGGCTTTGCCGGCGGCGACCTCAACGCGCTTGTGGCAGGAGGGCTCTTCGGGAAGAAGTTCGACCGCAAGAAAAGACTGGACTTCCTGCGCGACACGTACAAGGTGGTCAACAACGCGGTGGCGCACCAGGGGCTGCCGAAGTGCGTTCTGCTTGCTGCGGTGTCGCCCCGCCCCGAGGCGCTTTCCGAGGCGATTGCATCGTTCGGACCCGACAAGGTGCAGCCGGCGTTCGTGTTCTCGCCGCGGCAAAGCACATTCGCCGTGGCGCCAGAGGCGGTGGACGAAGTGCAGAAGGCGCTTGCTGCGGCGGGTGTGCGCGGCATGCGCCTGCCAGTGGACCGTCCTTTCAACACGCCCTGGTGCCGCAAGGTGCTGTCGCTCTTCCACAAGCTGGCGAGCAGGTGGGTGGACCAGCCGGGAACGATACCGGTCTACTCTTGCGGCAGCGCCGCCCCTCTGCCGCCGAAGACGCGCCGTGCGCGCGACGAGGCGGCCGACCAGTGGGTGGCGCCGGTGAGGTTCGGCGACACGATAAGGCGGATGTACGAGGATGGCTACCGCGTGTTTCTCGAGGCTGGGCCGCGAGGCGTATTGACGGGCGTGGTTGACGACGTTCTGAAGGGCGAGGAGCACATGGCGCTTGCGGCGGACGTGATTCACCGCGCCGGCCTGCAGCAGCTGGAGCACACCGTGGGGGCGCTTGCGGCAATTGGAGCCCCCGTGGAGACGACGGCGCTCTTTGCGCACCGCAGGCCGAGGCTCATAGACTTCGACGCGCCGTTTGCGCTAGAGGTGAGGTCAGAGACGGAACTGCGCCTTTCAAGAGACTTCCCGCGTCTTGCGCTAGTTGCGGCGGACGCGTCCTTTGGCGGAGTGATGGCGAGCGCGGCCGACAGCACGCCTGGCGCGCGCAGAAAGGGCGCTGAGAGACGCGCGGCCGCGGCGGTTCGGGCGTGGCAGCGGCAGCAGCAGTTCATGTACGGCGCCACGAGTCCGCTGGTCTCCGATGCCGAGACGGTGGACGACCAGCCCGGCATACGCGAGGTGGTGAAGACCTTCACCTTCGCGAACACGCCGTTTCTCGCCGACTTTGCGATCGGCGCCGCCGGGCGCATTGCGTTTTCAGACGCAAAGCTCCACGGCCTCGTGCTGCTGCATCCAGTGGCGGCGGCCGAGATCATGGCAGAAGTCGCGCAGGCGATAGTGCCTGCCCGCCGCGTGGTGTCGGTTGAAGATCTCCAGTGCCGGCGCACTGTCGCGTTCCGCGACGACAGACTGCGCCTTTTCGTGCGCGCCGAACGCACCGCCAGCGCCAACCCCGACCAGGTGGCCGTGCATGTGCAGGTGCGCGAGGACGCGCCCGACTCGAAATGGACCTGGTGCGCGCTTGAGGGCACGTTCGTCTTCGCGCAGCAATACCCGGCCGCTCCCGCGTTCGTGCCGCCGCCGCTCTCCAAGGCGCGCGACGTGCACTGGGCAGGCAGCGACATATACCCCGACCGTCTCTTCTCCGGCGAGAGCCTGCACTGCATACGCGCGGCAGACCACTGGAGCGAGACAGGCCTCGACTACGAGGTGGAGGTGCCGTCCTCCGAAGGCTCGGTGCCGCATACGAAGTTCCCCGTATGGGCGCTTAATCCGCAGCTTCTCGCGGCGGTGGCGGACGGTTTCCAGCTGTGGCGCAGCCATGAGCGCCGCTTCCCCGGCGCGCTCTCGTTTCCGTTCCGCGTGCGCCGCATAAGCCTTTACGCGCCGCTTCCCGAGGGGACGCGGCTGCAGTGCTATCTGCGCCACACGGGCGTCACGCCGAAGTCGCTCGTGACGGACATCCTGGCCTCGGACGGCAATGGACAGCTGATGCTCGAGATGCGCGGCTACGAGGAGATCACCGAACGCGTCTCGGAAGAGTTCCGCAAGCAGATACTAGATCCGGCCGTGACCTTTCTCACACGCCCGCTGCCGCCCGCAATCCTCGGCTCTCCCGCGACGCGCGTGGCGTCCGCCTTCGTCACCGAGGTGCCATATCCCGTGTTCGAGCGTAACGAGGAGCTGTGGCTCAAGACTCTCTCTCAGGTTGTGCTGGGCAAGACGGAGCGCGGCGACTTCGCCGACCTCTCCGGCTCTGCCGGCCGGCGCACGGAATGGCTTTTCGGCCGCCTCGCCGCAAAGGAGGCGGTGCGCCGTTTCCTCCACGAGAACTACCAGGCCCGATGGTGCGATGCCGACGTGCAGATCTGGCGAGACGACAGCGGCAAGCCGCACGCCATCGGCAACTGGCGCGACTATCTTGCCTCGTCCATAGACCTCACGATCGCGCACACAGCGCAGTTCGTGGTGGCGGTGGTGGCTGCGAACGCGCGCGTGGGGGTGGACGTGGAGGCGCTTGGACGCGACCTCTCCGAAGAGTTCACGCACGGCGTCTTCACCGACGAGGAGCGCGAGCTCACTGTGCGCGCCGCGAGCGCGCCAAGCGCGGCAGTCAGGTTCTGGTGCGCGAAGGAGGCGGTGTCGAAGGCGCTGGGAACGGGCATACGCTACTCGCCGCGCGAACTTGTGGTGGAGTCGTTCCAGGCGGAGACGGGCGACATGGAGCTGCGCCTCACAGGGCAGTGGCTAGAGTCGTTCCGGCAGTTCACCGGCCGCCCTGTGCACGTCGCCTCTGCGGTGGTGAAGGGCCATGTGCTCGCCAGCTGCTTCATCCCAGAAAGCATGTTTGCATGAAAGGAAGATTTCTCATGATGTCCGCAAGTCACAGATCTCTCATCTTCGCATCCACGTTTGCGCTTGCGTGCGCTGGCGTGGAGCCGTGCAAGGTGAAGGTGGTTGACGCAGAGAACGGCTGGCCGGTGCCGCTCGTGTTTCTCACCACCACGCACGCCCAGCAGTACGTGACGGACAATGCGGGCGTGGCGGCGATCGACTCGCCCGAACTCATGGGCCGCGAGACGTGGTTCATCGTCAAGAGCCACGGATACGGAATGAAGAAGGACGGTTTCGGCAACGCGGGATTTCGTTTCGTTCCTCGTCCGGGCGGCGAATATGTGGTGAAGGTGACGCGAAACCAGATCGCGAAGCGCCTCGGCCGCGTGGGCGGCGCGGGCCTCTTCGCCGAGAGCCAGAAGTGCGGCGAGCATCTTGACGCGCGTGAGAGCGGCGAGTTCGGGCGAGACAGCGTGCAGACCGCGCTCTACAAGGGGCGCGTGTTCTGGCTTTGGGGCGATACGAACATGCAGAACTACCCGCTTGGCATCTTCAATGTGACGGCGGCGACAACGCCTGCGCCCGCCTTCCCCAGCATGGTTCCGCCCGTCGATCCGCCGTACCGGTCGTTCACGAACGCGAAGGGACGCCTTCGCGGCGTGATCGAGCGCCAGGGCGGCGGCCCGATATGGATATTCGGCCTTGTTACGGTCAAGGACGCGAAGGGTGACGAGCATTTGTGCGGCGCGTGGAGCCAGATCAAGGAGTTCTGCACGCCGGAGAAGACGGGATTGTGCGAATGGGACGACAAGGAGAAGCGCTTCAAGATCGTCAAGACCGTGTGGACGCGTTCGGCGGAGCAGCCAAAGTCCCCGCGCATACCGGACTGCACGGTGAGCAGGTACATTGGTCCCAAGGGAAAGAAGTGGCTTCTCTTCGGCAACCCGTTCCCGTTCCTGCGGATCCCCGATTCGTACGAGGCGTATCTCGACGAGTCGAAGTGGGAGAAGGTTGAGAAGCCGAAGAAGATTCGCGCGCACGACGGTTCTGAGGTGACGCCCGCCTCTGGGCACATGGTGTGGAGCGGATACAGGCGCAAGTACGTTGCGATAGTGCAGCAGAAGTTCGGGAAGCCATCAGGCTTCGGCGAGGTGTGGTACGTCGAGAGCGAATCTCCGTACGGCCCGTGGGAGAACGCCGTCAAGGTGCTCACGCACGACAACTACACGTTCTACAATCCCGTGATCCACATGGAGGGACGCGATCCCAAATCGCCAGTGCTGCTCTTCGAGGGCACTTACACGTC
>CAMIVJ010000317.1 GCA_946401765.1 uncultured bacterium
CTTCGACTACGGCCCGAACAACCAGAACTACTTCACCCTCGGCTGGTCCACCGGCACGGACATAAACAAGGACTTCCAGGAGATCAAGGCGGGCAACGCCGCGATTCTTCGAAAGGACAACACGCTGTTTCCATTCAGCATAGGCGTGAAGTACCACATTTCGGTGGTGTTCACTCCTAAGGCCGACGGTTCGTGCGACGTACGCTGGGCTAAGCGCAACGCCGCCACGGGCGCGCTGGAGAAGTCCGGCTCTGGCACCGCCGCGAACTGGGCGCTTGGCCAGATGTTCAGGCCTATCTTCTACCTCGGCCACTCGCAGTACTCCGCCGACTTCGACGCAAGCGCGGAATACGACGAAGTGCGCATCTGGAACGGCGCCTTGACCGACGAGCAGCTTGCTGCAAACGCGGGGGCGGGCCCGAACACGCTGCCGGAGAACGTTGCTGTTGCCATCACCACGACAACGGCCACGCCTCTCTATCTGCGTCACCGCTGGAGCTTCAGCGGCAACTACGACAACGGCGTCGCGGGCGCACCCGCCGCCGCGAAGGCGGGCACCAAGGTCGCCTTCGCCGATGACAACACCTGCGTCGAGCTCTCCGGCACGAAGAATGCGACGGGCGATTCGGCCAACGGCGGCTACGTGACCCTCGGCACCGGGATCCTGCCCAGCGACAGCGCGACGATCGAAATCTGGGCCACACCGACCGCCGCGAATAACTGGGCGCGCGTGTTCGACTGCGGATACGGCGAGGCGGACGGCATTCTCCTCAGCTGGGTGCGCGGCACAAACGCCGGGCAGGACGCCTTCCAGGTCAAGAAGGAGGGCTCGACAATCCTCTCCGTCAACGACTCGATGGGCGGCTTCGCGCTCAACACGAAGTGGTACATCGCGGTCTCCTACCGCAGCCTGGGCAACGGCGACACTATGGTGCACTGGACGAAGCGCAACGCCTCGAACGGCCGCATCGTGCGCAACCGCTGGGCGGTCGTGAAGGGATGGACTCTTGCGAAGCTCGGCGGCTTCCCGCTCTACATCGGCCATTCTCTGTACGCCAACGACATCGACGCGAAGGCGAAATACGACGAAGTGCGAATCTGGCATGGCGCGCTATCCGACGCCACTCTCGCCGAGAGCGCGAAGCTCGGCCCTGACAGGCTCCCCGCGCGCATCCGCCTCGACGAGTCGCCGCGCACCGTCTGCGTGGCGGAGAAGACGGCCGACACCGTGACGTTCGCCTTCGGCAATCCGAACGGACGCACCCATGCGCTCTTCATCGCGCATGGCTCAACCAACGGCGGAGACGACAAGTACGCATGGGAGAACTTCGAGAAGGTGGCCGACATCGCAGACGGCCAGGAGACGTACACATACGAAGTGCCGGCGGCGCTGCGCGACGGACGCTTCATGCGCTTCTTCCTCCTTCAGACGAGCGAGATCGCCATGGCGAAGGAGCTCGACAAGGTTTCGTCCACAGGCGAGCAGTGGGTGAACATAGATCTCGTTCCCGACGGCCGCACCGTCACAGACTTCCGCTTCGGCAATGTGACATACGTGGCGTCCACGGCCCTCTTCGGGCAGAACTGGACCGGCAGCCGCTACCTCTTCAACATGCAGGGCGACAAGTTCTACTTCCATGCGAGCGGAAGCGGGTTCGGCGCGAAGCCTGCACTCAACACCAACTACCGTTTCGTGGTTGACGACGACAACCGCGTGAGCCTCTTCACCGAAGGAGTGGAAACGCGAGTGGCGCCTTCAAACACCCGCAGCGTTGACGGCAACAATCCGATTGGCATCTTTGCCTGCAACAACAACGCCAACTTCGCGAAGTTCGACTTCTACCGAATGAAGATCGCGAACGGCGGCTGGTACGCTCAGTACCAGATGCAGCGCGACTACATTCCCGCGCTGAACGCGGACGGCGTGGCGGGTCTCTACGACCAGGTGAACGACTCGTTCCATCCGAGCGACACGGCCACTGCGCTCGTCGCTGGCGACGAACGTCCCGAGGCGCGCTTCGGCCGCGTGACGGACATGACGCCCGAGCTCCGCTTCCTGCCGTCCGTCACCATGACCGAGCAGACCGCCACTGCGGTCACGCTCGCTTTCGGCAACGGCGCGGCAGGCTGCAAGCTCTATCTCGCCTATGGCCAGACCGATGGCGGCGCGGACAAGCATGCGTGGACGAACTTCGATGACCTTGGCGCGATTGCCGCCGACGAGACCACCCGCACTGTCACGCTTCCCGCCGCGCTGCAGACGAGCGGACTCAAGTACCGTTTCTTCCTGCTGAAGACGACCGACCTCCCATACGCGAGCGAGGTCGCGTCCATCACCTCCACCGGCGGCCAGACGGTCCGCCTGGGATACATCCCGGACCTGAACACAACGTTCGACTTCCATTTCGGCAATCTGACATACGCAAACTCCCAGACGCTCTTCGGCCAGTCGTGGCAGGGCGCCGCGTTCATGCTCGACATCCAGAGCAACCTCTACTACTGGCATGGAGACAACGGCTCGGCGCTCGACGCGGCCGCCACCTCCACCGACACGTATCTCTTCCAGATGAAGGACGACGGCGTGCTGAGAATGAAGCACAACGGCGCCAGCAGCTCCTACACCGCCTCAAACGTCGGCTATCCGAACACGCCGAACCCGATTCTCGACCTCTCCGTGTTCGGCGTGTGGTCCGTCACCAGGGGATCCTCGTTCCGCTTCGACTCGTTCGTCCTGAAGGACGGCGGAATGGTGGTGCGCGATCTCGTCCCCGTGGTGAAGGCGAACGGCAAGGGCGCTCTCTTCGACCAGGCGAACGGCGTGTGCTACTCGAACGAGCTCGAGTCGGGCAACGACTTCGCGCATGGCGAAGAGCTCACGCGTACGGGCTGGGTGCAGAGCAGCACTGAGAGCATCAGCTCCTTCGCGGCGGCGGACGCCGGAAGGGCGGCAAAGGCGGTGTGGACGGGCGCGGGCGACGTGACCGACCTCGCCGATCCCGCCAACTGGAAGTGCTGGGACGCTACCGGCGCGGAGCTTCCCGCCACGACCGTTCCCGACACAGGCACCGAAGCGTACGTTGACGGCGCCACGGCGTTCTCCTGCCCGCCAGAATCGACGCCGGTGTGGAAGACGATCGAGTTCGGCGCAGACACCGGGCGCATCACGCTCATGGCGGACTGCGACTGGCGCGGCCTCGGCGTGGTGAAGATCGCGGGCGGCACCACGATCGACCTCAATGGCCACAAGCTCCATCTCGTCGACTACGAGAGCGAAAGCAGCGTTTCGTTCGTGAGCGCCGCCAGTTCCAACCTCATAGAGAACGGCAGCTTCGAGAACTACTCGGGCGGGTTCTTCAGCAACTACCTCTGGTCCTATTTCAGCGTGGGCGACTTCCAGCCCGTGGGCTGGACCGCCACGACTTCCTGCGGTCTCTCCTTCGCCAACACGACGTGGGTTGCCAATACGGCCATCGACGGAAGGTACGTCTGCTTCATGCAGAGGGCGAGCGCCATATCGCAGGTGTTCACGGCGCCGGCTGACGGCGAGTACACGCTCACGTTCAGGCAGGCGGTGCGGTCCGGCACCTCCGCGGCGAAGCTCTCCGTCAACATCGACGGCGCTCCCGTGAAGACGATCGGCGGGTTGAGCAACACCGCGTTCCAGACGCTCACCGCGACGTTCGAGCTTGCGGCGGGCGAGCATACGCTCACGTTCCAGGGCTATGAGCTCGGCCAGGACTGGTCGGTGCTGATCGACGCCGTGAACCTCGTGCAGGAAGGCGCAGTGGTGGTGGGCGAGCTGCACGTAGAGCTGCCTGAGGGCGTGACGAGCGACAACCTGAAGTTCGACTTCAGCGGCGCGACGAGGTTCGTGCTGGACGGTCCCGGCACGTTCAGGATCGTCAAGAGGCCCACGAACACAAACGGCGCGGAGGCGACGGCCGGAACGATCGCCATGGGCAAGGCCGGCATTATGCCGAACAAGTATCCGATCACGATAAGAAACGGCGCCGCCTACGACGTGGCAGGATATGGCGACAACTGCACCTCGCTCACTCTGGAGGGAACGGGACCCGACGGGAAGGGCGCGTTCCGCAACTCGGCCGGAGACATCGG
>CAMIVJ010000318.1 GCA_946401765.1 uncultured bacterium
GCGGTTCAGCCTGCCCCCGCAGTTCAGCCTGCGGCCACTGTCCTGCCGCCGCCGCAGCCCTCGCAGGTGCGTGAGGTGAAGCCGCTGCCTCCGGTGCCGCCAAAGGCCCACGCGGCGCCGGCCGTCGCCCATACGACGCCTGCCGCCGGCGCGAAGCCCGCCGCCACTGCCGCCGCCGATGGCTTCGTGTACACGGTCAAGCCCGGCGACCAGCTGTACGCCGTGAGCCGCCGCTACAACGTGCGCCTTGCGGCGATCGCGAAGGCCAACCCCGGGCTCAACGTCGACCGCATCAGAATCGGCCAGAAGATCGTGATCCCCGGCGTTGCCGCCGAGCAGGCGCCCGCCGCCGCGGTCGCCACGACAAAGCCTGAGCAGCCTAAGCCCGAGCAGCCTGCGGTGATGAACGCCGCCGCCACGCCCACGGCCGCCAACATCACGCCTCCGGCGAAGGGTTCGCAGGCGACGCCCGCCGCCGTCAAGACGACGCCTCCTGCTTCCGGCGTGAAGACGACCTCCTCCTTCAAGCCCTACACCGGCCCCACGAAGGAGTACAAGGTGCGCAGCGGCGACTCGCTCGGAAAGATCGCCTACGACGCCGGCATCTCCATCCGCGCGCTCAAGGACATGAACAAGCTCACGAAGGACAACCTGCGCGTTGGCCAGGTGCTGCTCGTTCCCGCCGAGAAGGTGACGAAGCCCGCGGCCGACAAGAAGCCCGTCGAGACGAAGGACGCTCCCAAGAGCGACGCCAAGGTCGAGGAGAAGCCCGTCGAGGTGAAGGCGGCCGTCGAGCCCGCCAAGGTCGAGGAGAAGCCCGCCGAGGCGGCGCCCGTCGTCGCGCCCGTCAAGGTCGAGGAGAAGCCGGTTGAAGAAAAGCCCGTCGTCGACGCCGAGCCTGCCGCCACCACGCCCCCTCCCGCCGTTGAAGACGCCGGCAACACGTATGTGGTCAAGGACGGCGACGACCTCGTCTCCGTCTCCATCGCCTGCGGCGTGAGCCCGAGCCAGCTGATGGACCTCAACGGCCTCAAGGCCGGCGATGGCATCAAGCCCGGCCAGGTGCTCAAGCTGCCTGCGCACGCCACTAAGCCTCAGGGCGACAAGTAGTCGGCTCGCTGCTAAACTGGGATGTAGCAGTGACGCGCGCCGGCCTGTCTTTTCTCATCTCCATCCTCGCGCTGCTGGCCATCGGCCTGGTGGTTCTGGCCTCGGCCAGCGGCGCGTACGGACTTTACCTGTACAATGACGCCTGGCACTTCATCGTAAGGCAGGGCATCTGGGTGGGAGTGTCGATAGCGGTGGGCGTGGCTGCGTATTTCTTCGACTACCACAAATGGCGCGAGATGCCATGGCTCACCGTGCTTCTGTATCTGGTCGTGGTGGGCTTGATGGCTGCGGTGTTCGCGTTTCCGGAGGTGAAGGGGTCGCATCGATGGCTGAAGATCACGTCGTCGCTGCGCCTTCAGCCAAGCGAGTTCGGCAAGCTGGCGGTGGTGATCGCCACTGCCGTGTTCATCGACCGCGCGGGCTGGCGCGTCTCCAAGTTCTGGAAGGGCGCTGTGAGGGCGTCGTTTCTGGTTGCCGTGATAATGGGGCTTGCGGTTGCCGAACCCGACTTCGGCGCCACGATGGTGATCGGCATAACGGCCGGCGCGCTCTTCTTCATCTCGGGCATGAAGATACTTCATCTGATTGCGCTGGGCGCGATGGGCGGCGCGGCGGTGGGCGTGCCGCTTATGCTCAACAAGAACCGCATGAACCGGATTCTCTCGTGGTTCAAGAGCAGCGTCTCGGACGGCGGCACGGCGGTGCTCACCGCCAAGGAGCAGGCGGCCGAGCACCAGGTGAACGCCGCTCTCGTGGCGATCCGCAACGGCGGCACAACGGGCGTGGGATACACCAAGTCCATGCAGAAGCTTCAGTACCTTCCCGAGGCGCACACCGACTTCATCTTCGCCGTTGGCGCCGAGGAGCTGGGGCTAGTGTTCTCGCTTGCGCTGCTGGCGCTGTACGTGACGGTGATGGTGCTGGGCATGATCGCGGCCGCGCGCTCTCCAGATCGCCTGGGCCGCCTGATAGCCTACGGCATGACCTTCCTCATAGTGTTCCAGGCGCTCTTCAACCTGGGCGTGGTAACGAAGTGCCTGCCCACCAAGGGCATCGCGCTGCCGTTCATAAGCTACGGGGGCACGAATCTGCTGACGGCGGCGGTGGCGTCGGGAATAATTCTCAATGTTTTTCGTCAAATTGAATCGCCAAAACTCCGTCCAAGGAGTATAATATCACCGATGTTTGAAACAGAAGGAGCATAGAAAAATGTCTCGTGCATACAATTTCTCGGCCGGTCCGGCCGTGCTGCCGCTCGAAGTGCTGCAGAGCGCGCAGGAAGACCTTGTGGACTACAAGGGCACTGGAATGTCCGTGATGGAGATGAGCCACCGCGGCAAGACCTACGACGCCATCCACCAGGAGGCCATCGCCACGTTCAAGGAGCTGTGCGGCCTGAACGACGACTGGAGCGTGTGCTTCGTCCAGGGCGGTGCGTCGCTCCAGTTCGCGATGATTCCGATGAACTTCCTCGGCGAGGGGCAGGTGGCCGACTACGCCAACCAGGGCACGTGGTCCAACAAGGCCCTCAAGGAGGCGCAGGCGATCGGCCGCGTGAACGTGGCTGCCAACTGCCAGAAGGACATTCCCGCGCGCATGCCGGCCGACGACGAGTTCAAGTGGACCCCCGGCGCGGCCTACAGCCACATCTGCTCGAACGAGACGATCTCCGGCGCGGAGCTCAAGAAGTTCCCCGTCACCGGCTCGCCCCTCATCTGCGACATGTCCAGCGACATTCTCTCCTGCGAGCGCGACTACACGCAGTTCGCGATGTTCTACGCCGGCGCGCAGAAGAACCTGGGTCCCTCCGGCATGGCCGTAGTCGCCATCCGCAAGGAGTTCGCCGCGCGTGGCTCGCAGACGATCCCCACGATGCTGCAGTACCGCACGTTCGTCGACAACGATTCGCTGTACAACACGCCTCCGTGCTGGTCTATCTACATCTTCGGCGAGACGATGAAGTGGGTGAAGAAGATGGGCAAGGAGAACCTGTTCCGCCTCAACGAGGAGAAGGCGAAGAAGATCTACGACGTGATCGACGGCTCAGGCTTCTACCGCGGCACCGCGCTCAAGGAGTACCGCTCCAACATGAACGTCACCTGGCGCCTGCCCACGGAGGAGCTCGAGGCGCAGTTCATCAAGGAGGCCGCGGCGCTCGGGATGTCGTCCCTCAAGGGCCACCGCTCGGTCGGCGGCGTGCGCGCCTCGATCTACAACGCCTTCCCGATGTCGGGCGTGGACGCCCTCGTCGACTTCATGAAGGAGTTCGAGCGGAAGAACGGCTGACGCCGACGCTTGTGAATCTTCAACAGAAAAAAAGGAGACTGTCATGGAAAAGACCTATATGCACACGGGCATCCCCGTGGCCGAGAAGATGGAGGGCATGAACTACATGCCCGGCCTCAAGGTGTGGATCTGCAACAACGACGAGTACAAGATCGAGTATCTGTACTGGGAGAAGGACACCCCGTGCGCCTGGCGCATGGTGGCCGAGACGCATGTGGCGTACAACGTGGCGGACGTCGACGAGGCCGTGAAGGAGGCCGTCGCCGCTGGCGCAGACGTGCTTCTGCCGAAGTACTCCCTCGGCGGCACCACCGCCATCGCCTACGTGGGCTGGCCGAACGGCCCGCAGGTCGAGTTCTTCCAGAACTGACAACCATCGGGGGTGTCCAGACTCCCCCGGATTTCTACAAAGAGGAATTTTACCATGCCGATGAAGAAATTCATGAACGATCCCGCGAACCTCACCAAGGAGCTCCTTGAGGGTCTCGTGGGGTGCTATTCCGACACCCTTGCCCTCGTCAACGAGAAGATCGTCGTGCGCAAGACGCCCAAGAGCCCCGACAAGGTGGCGCTCGTCGCGTTCGGCGGCTCCGGCCACGAGCCCGCCATGCACGGCTTCGTCGGCCAGGGCATGCTCGACGCGTGCGTCGCGGGCGACATCTTCGCCGCGCCTGGCGGCGAGAAGGTGTTCGAGGCGCTCGACTACG
>CAMIVJ010000319.1 GCA_946401765.1 uncultured bacterium
GATGCCCTTGTACCCATCAGGCTCATGCAGGCTAGGCGTGGATAGTCAGTCAGTTCAGCGAGTCCAGCCTATGGCACGGGGCGTCTCGACGCGGCGCCAGCCATGCGAGCTGGCAAGCTCCTTCACAGGAGTGTCCGGCGGAAGCGTGGCAACGACGGGCGACGAATCCGACGGCGCGAAGCGCAGCACCAGCACTCGCCCCGCCTCGCCCTGGCCACCATCCTTGTTCTCGGAAGTCGCGCCTGCGTCACCCGTCACCGCCACGCTCGTGTTCTCGGTGCTGGCCGCCTCGGTTGAAACGAATACCAGCTTCTTCGGCTGCGCCTTCGCCACCTCGTAGCGCCCTAGCTGCGGATTGTAGTAGGTGATCGCCACAAGCGCTGTGTTCGTGGCGGACGCAGTGCGCGGCACAAGCACCTGGGTCCATTTCACGCTGCGGTCAGTGCGCGCCACCTCCTTGAGCTCGTACGCCTTGAACTCCTTGGAGAGATGTTCGACGGTGGGACAGGCGTTTGACGGGCAGTAGCCGTCGAACTGGAGCTCGTACGTGGCGGTGATCAGGTCGCCAGGGCGCACATGGTCGGAAGAAAGCGTCTGCGACATGCCAAAGCGCGTTCCAACGGCACCAGAGAAGTCGGCCGGCCTGCCATCCTCGGGGAGCGACTTCACGTTGATGCTGAACGGAGGCAGCGACTTGCTGAAGTTCATGGAGAATGACGACCTGAACGACGTTCCAGCGCCCTGCACGACTGTCTGCATTCCGGATACGGTGAGGCTCAATGTCCGTTTGCACGGCGCAAGAAAACGCACTGGCAGACGGTACGTGCCGTCGGCGTACGGCTCAAGCTCGTTCGCGAGGTACTCCACGTCCCTGTCGGGCAGGCCGATCACCCGCTGCACCTCGATCTGGTTCTTAGTGGTGAACTCGAAGACGAAATAGCATGGTATTCCAACCACGGGGGCAGAAGGCTCAAGGCGCGCCTTGCCTGTGAAGTCGGGCAAGTTCTGCCCGCCTCCGATGTTGAACACACGCGAGAACTGCGCCTCTGCGGCGAACGCCGCAAGCGCGAGAGCCGACACTAAAAGAAGACGCCTAGCGGCCAGCATAGATCACCTCCGCAGCAAGATGCTCGCCCGCAAACGAAATAGCGCATGACGTGGCGCATACGAGAAACGCCGTCGCGAAAAGCCACATGAGCGTCCTTCTCGCCCCAAAGCCGCGCGGCAGCAGCGCCGCAAGCCACGCAATCGCCCAGAACACCGCCGCAAGGAGCAGGCGCAAGTCGAGCGGAAGGCGCACATGCGGCGCAAATATTGCGCGGGCGAGCGGAGGATCGGCGCGCGGGTCGTTCTTGAGCCGCGCAACGGCCGCGCGCACGCCGCGGCGGGTTGTGGCGGTTTCGCCGCCCCTACGCTCGGCGCAGGCGAACGCCGCCAGGGCGCCACGCGCGTTGCCGCCCATGAGAAGACACGAGCCGAGGTTGGAGAAAAGCGTGGGGTTGGAGGCGCCGTCCTGCGCGCACGCCACATACGCCTGCGCGGCGGCGCGGAATCCGGCCTCGTCGGCCGCGCGCGTGGCGAGTGAGGATGCGCGGCGGTATGTGAACTCGGGTGAACCGGCAAAGAGCGAACACGAGGCTGCGCACACGGCAATGAGCGCCACAACTGTCTTGCGCACGGAGAAGTTCGTGCGATCGGCCGCCGCAAGCGCATCCGCCACGGCCGCCACCTCCTCGGAAGAATAGTCGCCTGACATGAGCCGCCTGGCGTCAACTGCCGTTATCGCGGCTCCGTTTACGCCGTAGCGCGTTTCAAAGAAGTCGCGTATCGCCTTCATGCGCTTCGCCTCGTCGCGGCTCTCAAGTGCGCGGCGGCACACCTTGTACGCCGAGGCGCGGCGAGATGCTGCACGGCTGGCGGAGATGTGGCGCCAGAGAGGAGGCGCAATGCGGGAGACGAGAAGCACGAGCGGAGGCAGGATGAAAAGAAGCAGCGCGACGGCCAGGTGCGGCAGAAGCGGCTCGCGTGCCGCACCGCGCGCATCTAGGTCTATGCCGTCCGGCAATGGGAAGGCCTCTTCGTCGTTGCCTTCGTCGTCCATCATGCCAAGCGCTGCCTGCACACCGGCCTTCACCTGCACGGGGATTGATGCAGTGCGGCATGTGCGGTATGAGCGGCCAGATGGATCATAGTATGCGATGGGCAGGGACGGAAACTCGACTGTTCCCGCCTTGAGGGCGCGCACCCGCCATGTGAAGCGCCGCGACGCGGCAAGTGTCTCAGTGCGCAGCGAAGCCTCGTCGAGGCGGAACACTCCGCCCTTGTTGAGCTCGTCCGCGAAGGACGGCGCATGGACCGTCGAGAGATCCGTCGCGCCGGAGACGTCGAGCGTGAGGACAAGCGGGTCGCCTGCCGTGCATACGCTTGCATTGAGCGAGGCTTTGGCCACGAGGTTGGATGATATGGCGCCGCAGTAGGCCGCCGAGCGGCCTGCGGACGGCGGCTCCACCACTTCAATCGTCAAATCGCCGGTGCGCAGCATCGTCTCCTGGATGGTTGGCACGTATGCGGCGCGGCCAAACCGGTCGCGCGAAGTGCGCACCCCCGTGATGATCGGCACCTTCACGGAGACGCCGCCCAGCCGCGTCTTTCCAGGGGCGATTGCGCGGTATGGGATGGAGGAAGCGGTGAACTCCCATCCGTTCACGCCGTTTCTCTCCACGCGACGCGACTCGAACGGGAACGTGGCGCGGCGTGGGCCAAGCGAACGGCCGAAGCCGAAGTCGTCGTCGTCGAAGATCGAAGCAAACGGATCTCGCCGCCCGAACGAAGAGCGCATCATGGAGGCGATGCCGTCTGTGACATACTCGTTGAGAGTGAATACCGGCGTGTCACGCGAACGCGCCTCGCCGGCCACTGGCGGCGTGATCTTGGGATCGACGCTGGAAAGAGACTCCGATTTCCATTTCGGCTCCCAGAACGGCGCCACCATGTGCGGCGGACGCTGCGTCATCAACGGCGGGATGTTCGCAAGCTCATCCTTGAGGGGCGGCATCCACAGCCGCACCATCACCGTGGTCTCCTCGGTGACGACGAGGTTCGTGGAAGTGGCCGTGAGCTCCACGACGGGCTTTGCTTCCCCTGCGGCGCGTGCATTCCACGCGGCCAGGCACGCCAATAGCAGAACAGAGCTTGCGATCTTCAGCTTCAACACACGCCTCCCGCCGCTACTGTATCACCATCACAGCCACGTTCCTGTGCGCGCCGTCAGGCGTGCGCGCACCAAGCCTGCCCGCCGCCGAGTTGGTCGGCGACGTGACATCCGCCAGATTCCCCAGCTGAGAAAGCGCCTTCGCGAGACGCTCCTCGCGCAGCTTCTGCTGGCGGCCATCTGCCACGGCCATGCCCGCGATGACGCCGCCGGCGAAGCACAGCATCGCAAGCAGAACCACCGCGACAACGGCCAGTGCCGGATGACGCCTCGAGCGTTCCATGCGCTCCTCTGCCTCTGCGCGAGTGCGCGCGGCCGCAAGGCGCTCGCGCTCCACCGCAAGCGCCTCGCGTTCGAGCCGCAGGCGCTCTTCCGCAAGCGCCACCGCGTCTGTTGTCTCTTTTTCGCCTTCTTCCATGGGATCTCCTTGATCGGACGCCTGATACTATAGCACCGTTTCGTTAGAGAACCATTAAAAATCCGCACTACTTTTTCTTAGCGTCCTTTGCTTCGTCTCCAGCGCCCTTCTTCACGCCCATGAAGCGGAATTCCTCCGTGAGGTCCTCGCCGACGATCCGCGAAAGGCGCCTGCACCATTGCTCGCGCTTCTCGAGGTCGGACCTCGGGCGCTCGGAACGCGGAAGCGCGCGATATTCGGCGAAGAGCTTCTCGAACGACTCCCAGCCGTACTTCTCGATGAGGCGCGCGAAGAAATCGAGCGCGAGGAACGGGTCGGCAAGCCACTTGTCGTACGGGCGGCCTGCAGCCCTCCACTCCTCAACGCGCCGCTTGAAGCCCTCGCCGCCGATCTTGCCGTTGTCGCGTATGCCGCGGCCGCATATCTTCTGCATGTTGTAGAGCGAGAAGAAGTTCACCGTCA
>CAMIVJ010000320.1 GCA_946401765.1 uncultured bacterium
AAGGAGGGGATTGCTAAGGGCATCTCCAAGGACACGGACGATCCAGACTACACGAGGCTCCTTGCCGAGATCGAGAAGGCGCGTCCGATGCTTGACCTTCGCAACGACGTCGACTTCCGCGATGTGATCTGGCAGGCGGACGCTGCTCAGCGGTAGTTCGTTCTTGCAACCGATGCGCGGATATGGGATAATTAGCCGCAACGGGAGGAGAGTTCAATATGAAGAAAAGAATGATAATGCTTGCTGCGGCGTTCGCCGCAGGTGCCGCAGTCGCCGCCGGGCCGACCAACTTCGCCGCGGAAGCGAAGCGCTATCTCGCCACGCACGAGGTGGCCGGCGTTGACTCGTTCCAATCGCTGCTGAAGCTGATTGGCGAGCCTTGCGGGGAGGGCGTTGCCGTGGATGCCACGGTGCAGCCGCGCCACAAGGCGAGAAAGGTGCGCTGCTGGGGCACCCTGATGCTTCCAGCCTTCAAGTCGTGGGGCATCGACGCGGAGGAGTTCGATCCCGACGCCGCAGCGCGGGGCGATCTGCCGGACGTGGTGTTCGTGACGCAGCCGCCGAACTATTCGCAGGGCGATGTGGACATGATGTTCCGCGCCGCCGCCGAGGGAGTGCATGTGGTGACGCTCAACTCGACGGACAGGTGGAGCGCCGAGATCGCGAAGCGCCTTGGCTTCTCGTATGACGGCGTGCTCACGATCGGCTCGCCATCCGACGGCGGCGCGATCATTCCGTGCTGCCCCAAGCTGCTTGAGGGATTCCCCGCGAAGCCCAGGCTCGACGCCGAGCTTGGAGCAATCGGCAAGTGGCTGCATGGAATGTACCTCACTGGCGACAGGTGCCTCATGTGCGTGGCGGACGCCGGGCAGGGGCGCATCGCGACGGCGGTGGCGCAGTATCCTGTTGGACGCGGAGCGGTTACGCTTTTTGGTCCGCGCCTCTACGAGACGCCGAACGCGCCCGTATGCAAACGCCTGCTCCTCAACCTGATCGACCTTCTGCCGCCCGCGCCTAAGGCGCTCAAGATGCCGTTCGTGTACCATCCCGCGCCGGCCGAGGGGAAGCCGTACTTCGAGCTGCGCGTGCCTGGAACCGACGACGAATATCTCACCGAGGCGCGTCCGAAGGACCACATCTGGCACCTTGGCTTCTTCTTCTCATGGAAGTTCATCAACGGGCGCAACTTCTGGGAGCCGCACGACAGGCGCACGAGGAACCGTGTTGTGTCGCACAGCGAGTCCCCAACGTCCGACGGCGCGGTTTTCGAGAGCGAGATCTCGTACGAGCTTGACGGCCGCGCCATCCTCCGCGAGAGGCGCACTGTGAAGGCGACAGTGAAGCCGAACGGCGACTATGCCTTTGACTGGACGGGACGCTTCGAGGCGCTTGAGGACCTTGCCTTCACCGCCAGCGTGCCGAAGTGGGACAAGGAGAAGGGCACCTGCAACGGAAACGGCTACGCCGGGCTCTCGATGCGCCTTGCGAGGAACTCTGCGTTCGACTTCGCCTACACGAACTCGGTCGGCTCGGTGAACGCGCGCTGCTACGGCGACAAGGCGGCGCGCATCGACGTGTATGCGAAGTCGAAGCGCACCGGCGAGACGACGCGCATATCGTTCATCGCCGACAAGCCCACTACCAACTACACGCTCCACTGGCCCGAGAAGAACGCCCCCGACGGTTTCCACTTCGTGGCGTTCCCCGAGATGTTCAACGCCACGATGAAGATGTCCAAGGGCGAGAAGCGCGACTTCCACTATGTTGTGGAAGTGGCGAACAGGTGATATTTGGTTTGGTTGGGAGAACGGGCATATTGCCCGTTCGCGATGCTGGGCGCATGCCCGCTCTTATTGCACGGCCCGGTTGCGTTCGATGGTCCAGCCTTTGCGTTTTGAGAGGCCGCAATCGTCGCCGACGAACATCTTAGCTGCGTTCTTGTCGCCCTTGAGCTGCCAATCAAGCCACATGCGCGCGACCACGCCGAACTCGCCGCCGTGAGGATGCCTGTAGGTTCCTCCATGTCCAACAGGCAGGTTTGCCGCGATTGCTGGGACGTGGTGGATGCGGCGGAAGTCGTCCATGCCGTTATTGTAGGCTATGTCGGGCTTTCCGCCTAGGATGTAGATGACTGGCGTGTGAAGGTCGCGTAGCTTTTCCTTGCGGGGCATTGGCATGTTCGGCATCGCGGCGGCAGGATTGGTGAATAGCCCGCTGTTGCATATCATGACGGCAGAGATTCGCTTTTCGGCGCAGTTGTGCAGCGCCTGAAGACCTCCGCAGGACATTCCCGCGAGGCAGATGTGCTTCAGGTCTAGCTTGCCGAAGTATTCGCTTTTCGGGTCGGCGTTGCCGGCAAAGGCCCAGTCGATGGACTCTATCTGCTGTTCGGGACGGGACATCGGCCCTCTGTACGGCCTATCGTTCTCTGGATATATTCCCGTTGCCAATACAAGATATCCGTGCGAGGCGATCTCGGAGAGGAACTTTGCGTGTTCGATCGGAGAGTTCGCGCACGCTCCATTCCCCCAGACTAGTATTGGCAAGGCGTTTGTCTTTGAGAAGGGTGAAAGGTTGATTGGCCGGAAGACGGTGTGTTCCGGGAAGCCGGGCTGCTCCATCATTATGGCGCGGTAAGGCCCTGTGCCGCCGTTCTCAAGCACGCGGGCGCGTGCAGCCGCAGTGGTGTTGGCTGGCATCGTGGCCTGTACCGCGATGGACAGCATGGCGAGAAGAATGGTGGATAATGTTTTCATGTCGATTCTCTGCTGAAGAGGGAGTTCTTTGCTAGTATAGCATTCTTCCATTGTACATGCAAGCGACTGGATTGGAGGTTCCCCGCGGATCCGCGAACGGGCAAGATGCCCGTTCTCCCAGAAGTGTACGGGACGTTGAATTACTAGACCCACGAATCACGAATCACGAACCACGAACCGCGAACCACTATGCACTCAAAAACGCAAAAGCTGTTTTGTCCATGTGGCGGAGCGGCTGAGAATATGATATACTTTTCGGCGCAATGGCAGAAACATCAAAACTTGCACTCAATGTGCTGAAGGCCACGGGCCTCTACACCGACGATGCGCTCGCGAAGATCGCGGAGGGCCGCGTGCGCAATCCCGAAATGGGCCTCGTGGAGGCCGTGCTGAAGTTCGGCGGCGCGAAGGAGGCCGACTTCCTGCGCAAGACGGGAGAGTTCCTCGGCTTCGACTACGTGGAGCTTGAGAAGGCGCAGCCGCGTCCAGACGTGCTGCAGAAGCTCCCCGCGAGCGCGGTGTACCAGTACAACGTGCTGCCGCTCAAGTTCGCTGACGGCGCGCTCACGGTAGTCTCGAGCGACCCGTTCTCGACGATGGCGGCTGACGGACTGCGCCTGGCGGCGGGATGCCCGGTGAAGATCGCCCTCGCTCCGCGCGAGGAGATCGACAAGGCCGTGAAGAAGTTCTACGGCGTGGGCGCGGACGCGATCGAGAAGATGATCGAGGACGGGCGCTACGCGGTGGACGAGGACGACGGGTCGATGTCCAAGATCGACGTCGGCGCGGAGGGCGAGGAGGCGTCCATCGTCAAGTTCGTGAACAGGATCATCGCCGAAGCCGACCGCCAGGGCGCGACCGACATCCACATCGAGCCGCAGGAGACGGAGCTGCGCATCCGCTACCGCATCGACGGCATGCTGCACAAGGTTGACGTGCCGCCGCAGCTGAACCGCCTGAAGAGCGCCATCATCAGCCGCATCAAGGTCATGGCGAACCTCGACATCGCCGAGAAGCGCCTGCCGATGGACGGCCGCATCGGCATCCGCCTGGGCGGCGAAGACATCGACATCCGCGTGTCCACAATGCCGGGCGCGTGGGGCGAGTCCATCTCGCTGCGACTTCTGGCGAAGAGCGGCAACTTCGTGAAGATGGTGGACCTTGGCTTCAATGCGCGCGACTTCAAGGTGGTGGACAAGATCATCCGCCGCCCGAACGGCATCTTCCTCGTCACCGGTCCTACCGGATCCGGAAAGTCCACGTCGCTCTACTCGTTCCTGCACGAGGTGAACACGATGGACGTGCGCATCCTCACGGCCGAGGACCC
>CAMIVJ010000321.1 GCA_946401765.1 uncultured bacterium
TTCGAGAACCGTCTTGCCCGACAGTTCCTTGATGAGTTCTTCGTTCGTCATTGTTCTGTTCCTTGTTTTACTTGTCAACCCTTGGCGTATTTCATCCAAGGGAAATCATTTCGGCGGACACGGGACGCGCCCGCCCTGTCATTACGCCGCAGGGGCGTCGCCGCCTTCCTTCTTCGCCTTCTCGGAGAGCACGCGAGCGAGACGCGTGGCAGGCTCCTTGAGGAGCATGAGCAGCGTGGCGCGAAGTTCGTTCTTGCCGGGCACCTTGGAGAGAGCCTCCACCATGGCCGCGTCCACGATCTTGTTGTCGTAGTCCGCGCCCTTGACGGAAGCCCTGCCTTCGGAACCCTCCACGAACTTCATCACGGCCTTGGCGACCGCAGTGGGCTCGCCCTTGCCTGTGATGATGGCCGTGGGGCCGTTGAACATCGCCTTAACATCGTCGGACCAGCCCTTCTCGGCCGCGACCTTCGCGAGGAAGGTGTTCTTCACGACCAGAAGGCGCGAATCGCAGCCGCGAAGCTCGGCGCGCAGGGCGCCCATCTTCACGACGTCGACGCCGCCGTAGTTGATGATGAAGCAGTAGTCGGACTCCTTGACGCGAGTCGTGACTTCGTTGAGGATTGCAACCTTTTCGATTCTCATGGTTCAAATCTCCTTATTCGGCGGCCGTAAGCACGCAGGGAACGCCGATGCCCATGGTGGACGAAAGGGTGAGCGACTTGATGAAGGTGCCCTTCGCGGAGGCGGGGCGGGCGGCCTGAACGGCCTCGACCACGGCCTTGACGTTCGAGAGCAGCTTCTCGACTTCGAACGAGAGCTTGCCGGCGATCACGCAGCAGTTTCCGGTCTTGTCCATGCGGAAGTCGACCTTTCCGGCCTTTGCGTCCTTGACTGCCGTGGCGGGATCGTCCGTCACCGTGCCGGTCTTGGGGTTCGGCATGAGGCCGCGGGGACCGAGCACGCGAGCGCACTTGCGCACGCTCTTCATCGCTTCGGTCGTGGCAACCGCAACGTCAAAGTCGGTCCAGCCTTCCTTCATGATCTTCTCGACGAGATCGTCGAGACCAACGACGTCAGCGCCTGCGGCCTTCGCCTCTTCGGCGTGGTCACCGCCGGCGAACACAACCACCTTCACCTTCTTGCCGGAGCCGGCGGGAAGCTTAACGGTGCCGCGCACGGGGGTGTCGGTCTTCGTGGCGTCCGCGCCGAGGCGCATGCACACGTCGAGCGTCTCGTCGAACTTCTTCGAACCGGGGTGCGCCTTGATGAACTTGATCGCCTCTTCAAGGGAAACGGCCTTCTTGGGGGCCGCCTTGAGCGTGTTCATGTATCTCTTGCTATGCTTTGCCATGAGTGCGCTCCTTTCAGTCCACGACTTCAATGCCCATGTTGCGGGCAGTGCCGGCGATCATGCGCATCGCCGCTTCCACGTCGGTCGTGTTGAGGTCGGCCTTCTTCATCTCCACAATCTTCTGGAGCTGGGCCTTGGTCACCTTGCCGACCTTGTTCTTGTTGGGAACGCCGGAGCCCTTGGCGAGGCCGGCTTCCTTCTTGAGAAGCACGCTCGCGGGCGGCGACTTGAACTGAAGCGAGAAGCTGCGGTCCTGGTACACGGTGATGATCACGGGGATCACGAGACCGGCCTGCTTCTGCGTCTTGGCGTTGAACTCCTTGCAGAACTGCATGATGTTCACGCCGGCGGAGCCCAGCGCTGGGCCCACGGGCGGCGCCGGATTAGCGGCGCCAGCGGGAATCTGAAGCTTTACGACTCCCTTGACTTTCTTAGCCATTCTTTTCCTTCACTTTCCACGAACCTCCCGGCATCCCAACCGGTGCATACGGTCCGCAAGACATGACGAATCAGCTCTTGGCGGGGTCGATGGCATCGGCGGCTTTCGCCTCTACCTTCTCTACCTGCCAATAGTCTACGTCGACGGGGACCGTGCGGCTGAAGACGCTTACCTCAACCTTGAGTTTGCCCCTGTCAGGATCCACCATTGAAATCTGGCCCGTCAAACCCATGAACGCGCCATCATTAATCTTCACCGTTTCGCCAACGGAGAAATTCACCTTCGGCCTCGGCTTCTCGGAGGAAGACGTCGGCTTCGTTGAGAGAATAGCATCCACCTCGGCCTGAGTGAGCGGATTCGGGCGCTGCATCAGCCAAGACCCGATTATGCCGGGCGTTGCGCGCAGGAACTGCCATGTGCGCTCCACCACCACACGCTTTCCGTCCTTGTCAAGCCCGGCGGCTTCATCATAGAGAGCCAGCTCCACCAGCACATAGCCAGGGAACACCTTCTTGTTGATCGTGCGCTTCTTGCCGTTCTTGCTCTCGGTGACCTTTTCCATCGGAATGATGCACTGGCCAACATAGTCGCCCATCTGTTCCTGACCGACGCGGCACCTAATGTTCGTCTGCACCTTGTTCTCCTGCCCTGTCAGGGTCTGAAGAACGAACCATTCCTTCTTCATGCGGCCACCAACCTTTCTCAAGCGCCCGTATGCACCAGCCTGATGAAAGCCTGAATCACCTTGTCGCAGACAAGCGTGGTAACCGCGAGTATGAAAATGAACGCGATCACGACGAACGTCGAATCGACAAGTTCGCGCCTGCCAGGCCACGTGACCTTCGCAGCCTCGCCCTTAACCTCCAAGAGATAGCTCTTGATCCGTTCAAATAGTTTTTTCATCTCGCCCTCGAAAAACAGGTTGGCAGGGTAGGAGGGAATCGAACCCCCATTGGCGGTTTTGGAGACCGCTGCACTGCCATTGTGCTACTACCCTACTGAAATCACTTGACCTCTTTGTGCACCGTGCGCTTGCGGTCGAACGGGCAGAACTTCACCTTCTCGAGGCGCTCTGCCATCGTCTTCTTGTTGCGCGTCGTCGTGTAGTTGCGGCGCTTGCACTCAGTGCATGCGAGAATTGCCAAATCACGGGGCATTGTATCAAATCCTTCCGTCCTCTGCAAGCTCGATCTTCGAAATCAGCCCGCCCTTCGCCCCGGCCGACCACTGAGGGCCGGGCCTCGGGGCGGGCATCTCACAGAAGACGCGTCTTCGTTGTTACTTGATGATCTTCGAAACCGTGCCAGCGCCGACAGTACGGCCGCCTTCGCGGATGGCGAAGCGCATCTTCTCCTCAAGCGCGACAGGCGCGATGAGCTTGACGTCGATCGACACGTTGTCGCCCGGCATCACCATCTCAACGCCCTCGGGCAGACCGATGTCGCCCGTCACGTCGGTGGTGCGGATGTAGAACTGAGGACGATAGCCCTTCATGAACGCCGTGTGACGGCCGCCCTCGTCCTTCGTGAGGACGTACACCTGGCCGTTGAACTCGGTGTGAGGCGTGATCGTGCCGGGCTTCGCGAGCACCTGGCCGCGCTCAACCTCTTCCTTCTTCGTGCCGCGCAGAAGCGTGCCGATGTTGTCGCCGGCCTGGCCCTGATCAAGCAGCTTGCGGAACATCTCGACGCCGGTGACGGCGGTCTTGGCCGTGGGACGGAGACCGACGATCTCGACGTCCTCGCCAACCTTGATCGTGCCGCGCTCCACACGGCCGGTCACCACGGTGCCACGGCCTTCGATCGAGAAGATGTCCTCGATCGGCATGAGGAAGGGCTTGTCGAGCTCGCGCACGGGCTCAGGAATGTAGCTGTCGAGAGCGTCCATCAGCTCGTCGATGCACTTGCAGGCGGGATCGTCAGCGGAAGCGGCCTGGGTGGCGGGATAGGCGGCGCCGCGGATCACCGGGGCGTTGTCGCCGTCGTACTCGTACTTGGAAAGGAGTTCGCGCACTTCCATCTCGACGAGGTCGAGCATCTCGGCGTCTTCGACGAGATCGCACTTGTTGAGGAACACGACGATCTTCGGCACGCCGACCTGACGGGCCAGAAGCACGTGCTCGCGCGTCTGGGGCATCGCGCCGTCAACGGCGGACACCACGAGGATCGCGCCGTCCATCTGCGCCGCGCCGGTGATCATGTTCTTCACGTAGTCAGCGTGGCCAGGGCAGTCAACGTGCGCGTAGTGGCGGTTCGCCGTGGCGTACTCGACGTGGGACGAGGCGATCG
>CAMIVJ010000322.1 GCA_946401765.1 uncultured bacterium
AGGTCCATCACCTTCACCGTGCCGTCGCGGTCAACCATGATGTTCTCCGGCTTGAGGTCGCAGTGCACGATGCCGAAGAGGTCCCAGGCGTACTTCATCGCGTCGGCCACCGATTCGCAGACGATGAGCGCGTCCGATTCGGAGATGCGCTTCTTGCGGTTCTGCAGCGAGCCGAAGGTGTAGCCGTCCACATAGTCCATGATCAGGTAGTAGCGTCCGTCAACGCAGTCCGCGCCGTAGCCCTGCACGATGCCCTGGTGGTGGAGGTCCGTCATCATGCGCACCTCTGACATGAACTGGCGGATGTCCTGCCCGGTGGCGGTGAACTTTTCGTCCAGCACCTTCACGGCCACGAAGCGCTGCAGCTCTTTGTGCCATGCGCGCCACACAACGGCCATCCCGCCGCGTCCGACGATCGCGTCGAAGCGCAGGAAGGGGAGGTCGGGGGGTGTGTCGCGCGAGATTTTCTTCACCACGCGCGTCTGCTGCACGACGTCTGGCTCTGGGGATGGGATGCCGATCTTCGGGCGCAGCACGACGTGGGCGTTGGAGGGCCGCCTCGCGAAGCGGTATTTGCGGCGCGGCGCCTCGCCATCCGCCGCAGGTGGCGTGTTGTCTGCTGCTTCCATTAGCGCTTCTCCTTCTTGGGCGTTCCGCCCTGGCCATGGCACTTTCTGCACACCACGCCGCCCTTGCCCATGCAGTCGGGGCAGACGATCTTGCCTATGCCCGAGCATCCGCCGCACGGCGTCACCAGCGTCTTAGCGTGCTTCATGGACGATCTCATCCCGGCGGTGGTGGTCTTCTGCGAGACGATCCATCCCGGCTTTCCGTTCTTGTTGCCTCCTCCGCTCTGGCACTTGCGGCATGCCTGGTATCCCGTGCCCTGGCACTTGCGGCAGGCCGTCACGCCTGCCCACCTGCATTCGGTGCATGCGTCCAGTCCATTGCGCTCCTCCTCTGGCGGTGCCTTCACGAACAGCCTGTACGTCTCGTGCCGGCCAGTGCCGGAGCACAGCGGACACGTCTTGTACTTCACGTCGAAGCGGTGCGTGGTGAACGGCTTGCCCGGGGTGACGCCGATTTCGCCGTCGTACTGCCCGAGGTTGGGCGGAGTGAGGGATAGCGAGCGCTTGCCGTTGCAGGCGGCGCATGGCGACGACTGCGTTGTGGGCTCGGCGAAGAGCGCTACGATGGCGGCGATTGCGAAGACGAACGTTGCTTGGGTTTTCATGCGTGGATTCCTTCCTTGGCGTATTCGGCCAGTTTGCGGTAGATGGTGCGGCGGGAGATGCCGAGGCGCCGCGCGGCTTCGGAGCGGTTGTCGTCGCACTCCTTGAGCACTGCGAGTATCTGGGCCTTCTCGTTCTCGCCGATTGTGACGGTGGATGAAAGGGGAACTGGGGCTACGGACGCCTTGAGCTGGTCGGGAACGTCCTCGACGTCCAGCATGCCGCCGGAGGAGAGAACGATCATCCGCTCGACGACGTTTCTAAGCTCGCGCACGTTTCCGGGCCAGCTGTAGCGCTCCAGAAGCTTCATCGCGGCGGGGGTTATTCCGGTAACGCTGCCGCCGTTCTGCTCTGAGATCTCCTTGATGAAGCGAGAGGCGAGAAGGGGAATGTCCGCCGCGCGGTCCTTGAGCGCGGGCATGTCGATCTCCACCACGTTCAGGCGGAAGTAGAGGTCTTCGCGGAAGCGTCCTTCCGTTACGAGCGCCTTGAGGTCGCGGTTCGTCGCGGCCACCACGCGGATGTCCACCTCCACCGTCTGCGTGCCGCCGACGCGCGTGAAGCTGCGGTTCTCGAGCGCGCGCAGCAGCTTCACCTGCATCTGCAGCGGCAGCTCGCCGATCTCGTCTAGGAAGAGCGTGCCGTGGTTCGCGCTCTCGAAGGAGCCGGCGTGCTGCCCCACCGCCCCCGTGAACGCGCCTTTCTCGTGGCCGAAGAGCTCGCTTTCGATGAGGCCTTCCGGGATGGCGCCGCAGTTCACCGCGACGAACGGGCCGTTCGAGCGGGGGGAGAGGTTGTGGATGGCGTGCGCCACGAGGTCCTTGCCGGAGCCGTTGGGCCCCTGCAGCAGCACGGTGGCGGAGGAAGGGGCGGCGCGGCGCACGATGTCGAACACCCGCTTCATGGCGGGCGACGAGCCGATCATGTTGTCTAGGCCGAATCGCTCGTCCAGCTGGTTGCGCAGCTCGGCCACCTTGTTCGTGAGCTCGACGTTCCGCAGCGCCTTTGCGACGCGGATGTCGAGCTGGTCGAGGTCGATGGGCTTCGTTATGAAGTCCTCGGCGCCGTCGCGCATTGCCGCCACGGCTTGGTCGATTGTGCCGAAGGCCGTTAGAAGGATGCAGATGAGGTGAGGGTACTTTCTCTTTGCGGCCTTCAGCAGCGCGAGGCCGTCGGCTCCGGACATGCGGATGTCCGAGAGCATGAGGGCGATGGACGGATCGGCGTCGAGCGCGGCCATGGCCTGCTCGGCGTCCGGCGCGGTGGTGACGTTGTACGTCTCGCCCAGCGCGCGCGCCATCAGCTCGCGCGTGTCCCTTTCGTCGTCAACTATGAGAATCGATTGTTTCAACATTTACTTCCTTGTTAACGTTTGAGAAATCCTTTGATCTCATTCCCTGACCAGATTGTTTCACGGTTTTTCTTTTGGGTCCGATGAGGCATTATACCACCTTTCCGCGCATAAGCGCAAGCATTGCGCCGCCCACGAGCAGCAGCAGCGATCTTGTTCTTAAGCTCTTCGAGGATGGAGAATGGATATTTCACTGTTGTGCCCACGGCATCTTTTAATGCCTTTCTTTCTTTGTTTGAGGTAAATCTTTTTCCATCTCGCTTGGCAGTTTGCCAAGTACAGACTTTACATGTGACACAATAGCGGCTCGTTGCTCTAGCGTAAGACGGTGACTTATGGAATGATATATGTGGTTGATTCTGCGAAGCTGGCTGTCTTCTTCCAGGCCCATTTCCTTTTTGAAATGTTCAAGTCGTCTATATTGTGTTGACTGACGTCTATCGTTTAGGTTTAATGCAGGCATTGCGCTATCTGCCGCAGTTGCAGCTTTTCGTTCTTTTAGTATTACGTCCAGTAGTATGTTCCACCCCTCTATTTTTTCTGGATTACGGAAGAATATGGTGAGCGCAGCCCATTGGCTGATATTCCATTGGTTACGCAAACGAACCTCAAGTCGGTTATGTTCCTTTTCCTCTCCTTGAGCGTCATGTTCAATGTCGAAAGAAATATTCGTAGCGGCTTTAACGTAAATGCCGCTCAGAATTTCATAGAGGTTGGTCTGGGAATCTGCCGTAGCTTCCTTGCATAAATCATATGCTAGACTGTAGGAGTCGCATCCTCTAGCATCAAGCATTCCTGCTAGTTGCTGAACGCGAGTTTTAAATTTCTCTATGGCGTTACGCGAATCATCATTTTCTTCTTTTTGCGATGTAACTTGCTCGTGATGAGGCATTGCAACATTGCTCTTGATATCGCTACGCTCTCTGCCGTCGCGACATCCAACAACTACAGCAATCAGGCAGATGCTGAAGGATAGTGCCTTGTCCCGTAATCCAAAGATGCTCATTCTGGTAATCTCCCTGTTGTTATGATGGTGTTTGTACCGCGGATTACGTAATGTCCTGCCTTGATCACGCCAGCAGAGCCGTTTGGCAGAATTGTAAATTTTTGCTGCTCTGGAACTGCATTGGTTCGGGCTGGCATAGAGTCTCCGATCGTATTATGCTCATTCCACCCTAGTGGAATTGACCATATTATCACACCCTCCTGCCATCCGAACGAAACATCGTTTGTAAGTACGCCTTCGGGCGTCATTGGCTTAAGTATTCTGGAATTAGATGCTTCGTCCTCAAGCATGAAGAGATTGTCGTCACCTATGTTGTGCCACTCTCCGGCATGGTGGTCAGTTGTATGCGCATACGACATTGTACCATTCCTCGTTCGTCCCGTGCGCATCAGGTCCCGCAACGAGCGGTTCCGGGTCGACGGTGTTTTCAAGGCCATCCACAGCAACCGCAACACACACTCCCAGCAGTGCATGCAGTACATCTGGCGGCAA